>CAZUER010000106.1:0-2389 GCA_964619345.1 uncultured Desulfohalobiaceae bacterium | reverse complement strand
ATTCAGCCCATACGGCCGGAATCTCCCTTGAAGTGAGCTTTTAACCCCAGATCGATTGTTGTTGGCTGGAGCCTTGTTCATGGACATTTCCTGAGGATTTTTAAAGAAAGGAAGATGCCAATCATGTTTTTTTCTTCTGCAAAAACGCTGGCTGGCGTGACTTTGACCTTGGCTCTCATTCTGCCTGGAGTGCATGCGATGGATTTGCCTGAAACCATGCTCATGGATGATTCACAAGAACATGTGCAGAACCCGGTCTATGCTCCAGTGTTGATGCCTCATGAGAAGCACCTCTCAATCAGCTGCCAGGATTGCCACCATGAATGGAAGGATGAATCCAGTCCCCCGCTTGAATGCAGCGATGAAGGTTGCCATGATATATTCGGGGCCAAAGGGAACCAAAAGACTGCAGTCAGATCAGCCTTTAATGCCTACCACAATCGATCCAGTGAACTGAGCTGCCATGGTTGCCATATTCAGCGCTCCCAGGCAGGGGAGGCTTCAGGTCCTGTGAACAAATGTCCCCAGTGCCATTCCGGGAAGTAGGACTGGACAGTGCACAATCAAAAGGAGCAGACCTTGGCTGAACACCAGCGGACCAATGGACATCAAGATCATCATGCATCCAATGACATGTCAGGACATGGGGATCATGACATGGGCAAAGGCCACAGCAAGATGCAAGACAAAGATCACAAGGCAGGCAAAGAACATCAAGGCCATGGAAGTCATCATGGCGGTGATCACCATGCGCACATGGTGGCTGATTTCAAAAAGCGGTTCTGGATATCCGTAGCAGCCACCATCCCCATCCTGATCCTGTCGCCCATGATTCAGGCCTTTCTGGGCTTTAAACAGGTCTTTGGCTTTCCGGGTGATATGTATGTCCTGTGGGCTCTGGCCTCGTTCGTCTTTGTTTACGGCGGATGGCCGTTTCTCAAAGGCCTTTTTGATGAGCTGGGGGAAAAACACCCCGGAATGATGACCCTGATCGCCGTGGCCATCACCACGGCCTATGCCTACAGCAGCGTGGTGGTCTTCGGCCTGGAGGGAAAGGTCTTTTTCTGGGAGCTGGCCACGCTGATCGACATCATGCTCCTGGGGCACTGGATCGAGATGAAGTCGGTCATGGGGGCCTCCAGAGCTTTGGAAGAGCTGGCCAAGCTCATGCCCTCGGATGCCCACAAGGTCATGGAGGACGGCAGCACAAAGGATGTTTCCATCCAGGAGCTTGAACCTGGGGACAAGGTCCTGGTCAAGCCTGGAGAAAAAGTTCCGGTGGACGGGGAGGTGCTCGAAGGGGAAAGCGCGGTCAACGAGGCCATGCTGACCGGGGAGTCCAAACCGGTGCCCAAGAAGCTCGGTTCCAAGATCATCGGCGGCTCAATCAACAGCGAAGGCTCTCTGACCACAGAGGTCCAGAAGACGGGAAAGGACTCTTTCCTATCCCAGATGATCGAGCTGGTGGAGCAGGCCCAGCAGAGCAAGTCCAGGAGCCAGGACCTGGCCAACCGGGCCGCCCTGTGGTTGACCATCATCGCCCTGACCGCCGGGGCAATCACTCTGATCATATGGCTCGGCCTCGTCGGCAGGGACTTTGCCTTTTCCCTGGAACGGACAGTGACGGTCATGGTCATTACCTGCCCCCATGCCCTGGGCCTGGCCGTGCCGCTTGTGGTGGCCGTATCCACGGCTCTCTCAGCCAAGAGCGGCCTACTCATCCGGGATCGGGCCTCCTTTGAGCGGGGCCGGAACATTCAGGCCATCATTTTTGACAAGACGGGCACTCTGACCAGGGGCGAGTTCGGCGTGACCGACACGATCGCCTTCGCAGACGATGTGGATGAGCAGGAGCTCCTGCGCTACGCCTCAGCCATAGAGACCAACTCCGAGCACCCCATAGCCAAAGGCATTGCTGCTTCGGTGGAGAAACCGCCGCAAGTGGAGGACTTCCAGTCCATACCCGGCAAGGGAGCCCAAGGCAAGGTGGAGGGTAAGGAGATCAAGGTCGTCAGTCCCGGCTATCTCCAGGAAAACGATATCCCCATGCAGGACGAACGGATCGAAAACTTCAATTCCCAGGGCAAGACCGTGGTCTTCGTCCTGATAGATGGAGAGCTCAAAGGTGCCGTGGCCCTGGCGGATATCATCCGCGACGAATCAAAGCAGGCCATCTCCAAGCTCAAGCAAATGGGCATCCAGTGCATGATGCTCACCGGGGACAACCGACAGGTGGCCAAGTGGGTGGCTGAGGAGATCGGCCTGGACGACTACTTTGCCGAGGTCCTGCCCCAGGACAAAGCCGATAAGGTCAAGGAGGTCCAGTCCAGGGGCTTGATCGTGGCCATGACCGGAGACGGGGTCAACGACGCTCCGGCCCTGGCCCAGG
>CAZUER010000105.1:0-14334 GCA_964619345.1 uncultured Desulfohalobiaceae bacterium | reverse complement strand
CAGCCTCCAGCCGTGCACCAGGCCGAAGGCCCCGGCCAGCATCATGTCCCCGCCCGGGGCCGGAAATGTGACTGGATAACCATGCAGCATATCCCGACGCGGCCCCAGGACCACCACCGTATCAAAGTTGGCTTGCAGTGGACAATCGTCACCGAGCATACAGCCATGCCCGTGGTCGGCAAAGACCTCCTGGTTGTCCAGCTCCCGGCCTACAAAGCGGTTCAGCATATCCCACAGCTTGTGCGGATCCAAAAGACCGGTATGGTGTTCAAATATCCCATAAATACCCTCCTGGTAAACCAGGAAGGCAATGGTGTGACTGTTCCCCACATTGACCACCAGCACTCCCTGCTCCCGACTCCTGGCCTGGATATCAGGATCAAAAAGAGCACCCAGGACAGCGGCGGCTCCAGTGTCAGCCACCGGACCGCCCCCGGTCATGGCCTGTACGGCCAGCAATCTGGTCAGCTGCGGAGGGGGCTGATCAAAAAGCAGGTCCTGGACCCGACCCTGACTGCGGCTCAAAAGATCGGTCCACAGGGAAAAACGGCCCAGACGATTGCTGGCCCGGGGATGAAAACCGTGGTCCTGGGCCGCAGCCAGTACCAGCTCCGGCATATCCAGGCCGGCCTGGGCCAGGATACTCCGCCAGAATCCAGGATCAAAGTCGGACAGATACACTGGCCGATGTCCGGTTGGGCAATTTTCCGTGACCCAAACACCCCGCTCCTCCAGCTTATTCAGATCATCGGCCAGGGACAGGGCGGCCTGGGGATGAGCGGCCACGGACAGCCCCTGTTCCAGGTGATTCCATATCCGGCCTCCAAAGCCCCCACCCATGACCTGGCCATAAAGATAGAGCGGTTGCTGGTCAGCTGTCAGTTTGTGGATCTGCTGACTGACCATTCGGGCCGGGGAGGGAAGCACAAACTTGGGGCAATTTTGCAAAGGCTGATCCGACTGATAGTATAGGGCGTCCTGGGTCCCGCTGCCGATGTCAATACACAGGATATTCATGAAGATACCTTTTCCGGATTGATCCTAGGTGAAACATGCGGATGTTCTTGCCCATCATTGCCCGACACTCACTTACAAGGTTATTATTCTATTTTGCTAAAATATAGTAAAAATCCTGGCCCGGCACTCACTTGAAGGATAGGTCTTAGTTCAGTGCATAAAGATGAGAATTGGCAGTGAGTGCCGGGTCAGGATTTTTAGGCTGCTTCAGCTGTCTCTAAGACAAAGGCCAACTCCCCGTTTTGCTCATCCACCAGGATCTGTTGCCCGTCCATGAGCTCTCCGCCAATCAGTTTCTTGGCCAGGGGGCTCTCGATGTGGGTCTGCAGGTAGCGGCGCAAAGGCCTGGCCCCGTAGACCGGATCGTAGGCCTCCCGGGCGATGAAGTCCTTGGCCGTATCTGACAGGCGGACTCCGATCTTGCGTTCGGTCAGCCGGCCTTCCAGGCGCTGCATGAGCAGATCGATGACCTGCTTGATCTGCTCCACGAGCAGCGGAGTGAACATGACGACCTCGTCCACCCGGTTTAAGAACTCCGGCCGGAACTGGGAACGCAGAGCACTCATGACCTGATCCCTGGCCTGGTCCTTGAGCTCTCCCTGGTCGGTAATACCTTCCAACAGGAACTGGGAACCCAGGTTGGAGGTCATTATGACGATGGTGTTTTTAAAGTCCACCACCCGGCCGTGGCTGTCGGTCAGCCGGCCGTCGTCCAGGATTTGGAGAAGGATGTTGAACACATCTGTATGGGCCTTTTCGATTTCGTCCAGGAGGATGACCGAATAAGGTTTTCTGCGCACCGCTTCGGTCAGCTGACCGCCCTCTTCATACCCGATGTATCCCGGGGGAGCACCGATCATCCGGGCCACGGTGTGCTTTTCCATATACTCGGACATGTCCAGACGGATCATGTTTTCTTCGGAGTCGAACAGGGATTCAGCCAGGGTCTTGCACAGCTCGGTCTTGCCCACTCCAGTGGGACCGAGGAAGATGAAGGAGCCGATAGGACGATTGGGATCCTTGAGTCCGGCCCGGGCCCGCAGCACGGCGTCGGCCACAGCCTCCACAGCCTCGTCTTGGCCCACCACCCGCTGGTGCAGGACCTGAGGCAGGCGCAGGAGCTTTTCCTTTTCCCCTTCCAGGAGCTTGGATAAGGGGATCCCGGTCCAGCGGGAGATGATCTCGGCCACATCGTCCGGACCGACCTCTTCCTTTAAAAGCTGCGGCTTTTCTCCTTCTTCAGGGGCTTCTTCTTTCTCTTTGATCTGGCGTTCCAAATCGGCCAGCTTTCCGTAGCGCAGCTCAGCCACCCGGTTCAGATCGTAGTTGCGTTCGGCCTCCTCAATTTCCAGTCTGGTCTTTTCCAGCTCCTCTTTCAGCTGCTGCATGCTCTTGATGGAGTTTTTCTCCTTCTCCCACTGGGCCATGAGCTGAGACTGGTTTTCTTTGGCTTCGGCCAGTTCCTTTTCCAGGTTCTCCAGACGTTCCTTGGAGGCCTTATCCGTTTCCCGGCGCAGGGCCTCGCGCTCGATCTCCAGCTGCATGATCCTGCGGTTGAATTCGTCCAGCTCCGTGGGCAAGGAGTCGATCTCCGTCCTGATCATGGCTGCGGCCTCGTCGATGAGGTCGATGGCCTTGTCCGGCAGGTTGCGGTCGGTGATGTACCGATCGGACAGCGTAGCAGCGGTGACCAGGGCTGAATCGCTGATCCGCACCCCGTGGTGGACCTCATAGCGCTCCCGCAGCCCCCGCAGAATGGAGATGGTGTCCTCCATGGTCGGTTCGGTGACCATGACCGGCTGGAACCTGCGTTCCAGGGCCGGGTCCTTTTCGATGTTCTTGCGGTATTCATCCAGGGTTGTGGCCCCGATGCAGTGCAGCTCACCCCTGGCCAGCATGGGCTTGAGCAGATTGCCGGCGTCCATGGAGCCTTCTGTTTTGCCTGCGCCGACAATGGTGTGCATCTCGTCCACGAACATGAGCACCCGGCCCTCGGACTGCTGGATGTCCTTGAGCACGGCTTTTAAGCGCTCCTCGAACTCGCCCCGGTACTTGGCCCCGGCGATCAGGGACCCCAGATCCAGGGCAAAGATGGTCTTGTCCTTGAGGCCCTCGGGTACGTCCTGCTTGACAATGCGCTGGGCCAGACCTTCGGCGATGGCTGTCTTGCCCACTCCGGCCTCGCCAATGAGCACCGGGTTGTTCTTGGTCCGCCGGCTCAAGATCCGGATCACCCGCCGGATTTCACCGTCCCGGCCGATGACCGGATCCAGCTTGCCCTTGCGGGCCTCTTCCACCAGATCCCGGCCGTATTTCTTCAAGGCGTCGTATGTCCCCTCCGGATTGGCCGAGGTCACCCGCTGGTGTCCGCGGACCTCGGTGAGCAGGGAGAGGATCTTGTCCTTATCTATCCGGAATTGACGATTGACCCGGCCCACGCCTGTTGACTGAGGTTCTTCCAGAAGACTCAAAAACAAGTGCTCCACGCTGACGTATTCGTCCTGCATCTTCTTGGCCAAATCCTGGGCCTTGACCAAAAGGGAGTTCAGGCGCTGGGTCACGTAGACCTGTCCGGACTGGGCCCCGGGGCCGCTGACCTGGGGAATTTTCTTCACTTCAGCGATGATAGCATCTTTGTAGCTCTTGATATCCACGCCCCCGCGCTGCAGCAGGTCGCTGACCAGCCCCTCCTGCTGCACCAGGGATAAAGCCAGGTGCTCCACTTCCACTTGCTGGTTGTTGTAGCGGGTAGCTATATTTTGGGCCTCAGAAAGGGCTTCCTGTGATTTTTGAGTGAACTTACTTAGATCCATATATATTTACCTCCTTTTTTGGGCCAAAGCGCCCAAAAAAAAATCATATTTGTCGTAATGTTATTACGCCCTGGGTTGAAATTGTGATTCAGCCGCCAATTGCTCAAACAGCTCCTTTTCCTTCTCACTGAGCTGCTTGGGAACCTTGATCATCACCTGGACCAGCTGATCGCCTTTCTTTGTCTCCCGCCCCAGGCCTTTGCCCCGCAGGCGGAGCTTCTGTCCCCCGCTCGTTCCAGGGGGTATTTTCATATCCACCCGCCCTTCCAGAGTGGGAACGGACACACTGGTACCCAAGGCAGCCTCCCAAGGCGTCAGGGGCAGATCGTAGATAATATTATGCCCATCTACTCGAAACTGAGAATGGGGCAAGAGCTTGACCTTGAGGTACAAATCTCCAGATGGACCTCCTCCTCGGCCGGGACTGCCCTGACCGCTGAGACGGATCTTGGATCCATCCACTACCCCTGGCGGTATATTCACATCCAGGGTCTTATTCTGAACATGGGGCCGGCCGTCCGGACCGGCAACCTGTTCTTGCAGAGTTATTTTCTTATGCCCACCCTGATAGGCTTCTTCCAGGGACAGCTCCAATGTGGTCTCCGCGTTCTGCCCTTTACTGGCAAAATCCCGCTCAGTAAATCCAGCTCCGCCGAAAGGGCCGGCTCCACCGAATCCGCCCTGGGTGCGTTGAAATCTTGATCCTCCGCCGCCTTGACCGAACAGATCACCGAAAATGGTCTCAAAGAAATCACTGAATCCGCTTCCAAACTGAGCTCCGCCACCGCCGGGACCACCAAAGGTGAAGCGGACGTTTTCATATCCGGGCGGCGGCTCAAAATTCTGACCGTGCTCCCAATCCGCGCCCAGGGTATCGTAACGCTGTCGTTTTTCCGGATCCTTGAGCACTTCATAGGCTTCATTGACTTCCTTGAATTTGTTCTCGGCCTCTTGGTCATTAGGATTGAGATCCGGATGATATTTTCTGGCCAGTTTTTTAAACGCTTTGGAGATTTCTTCTTGGGACGCATCCCTGGATACGCCGAGAGTTTGGTAGTAATCCTTGTAGGCCACACTCATATCAGATCCCCTTTGTCCATGGAGTATTTACCGCAAACAGGCATTTGTCCTTCAGCTATCCTCAATAATCAGGGGCAATACCGGGCATCAGCCTGATAACTCGTCTTCATTTTGCGGCTCAATGTAAAAATTAATACCCAGCGACCAAGAGTCAAGAATGTGGGGCGGGAATGCACGGTAATTTTGTTCTCAGGTGTAAGGTTCCAGGAGTGTTCAAATTGATGTTATCCAGTTACAGAGCAAGGTAACTGAATTTGTTGACAATAAGAAGAAGAACCAAAAAGCCCTTGGTCCTTCCAGATTCATTCTTGACAGACTCTCTGGGCTCAGAGTAAATACTTCTGTTTTAGGCAGACGGAGGGCATGAACAGGTAGAGCCCTGGTCCGCCCCCTCTTTCTCAGGAGGGATTTCGACGCATTGAGACGCATTGAATGCGGCATAGTTCAATATGCCGAAAAAATTTTCATCTATTTGAGGTCTATGGAGGAACAGCATGGCTCAAGGAAGCAGCATATTCGACAAGGCAGTCCGCACTGAACAAGGTCTGAAGCTCAACGGACATATTTTGCATCCGGTGGTGGAACAGTGCGAAGGCTGTGAACGGATTCATACCATAGATGGGGAACGTTATTGCTCCAGCTATCCCCAGCCGGCAGCCAAATGGCGGCATGGAGCTTGTAATTTCGCTACCCATGTCAAAGCGGACATGGATAAGGAAGGCAAGGTCAAGATCAACCCCTTGAAAGCCTCCAAACGGGCGGCCAGAGGACGTTAGTCGGTTTTCAGCTTTGCCTCTGGCGGCGGCCGCCAGTTTGATCCAGGATAAAACGTGCGGTTTGGCATGCAGGGGCGAGCGGCGCTCGCCCTTCGTGTACTTTTTCCACTACCTCATTATGAAATCCGAACTCATCTCTTCTCTTGATCAGGAACAGGAAACCGTCATAAAGTTACAGCAGGAACTGGTTTCCAGACCTGCCCTGGGTCCGGAGAACGGGGGCCAGGGAGAACAGGCCAAAGCCGATTTTCTGTCCGCTTACCTTACTGAAATCGGTTTTTCCGGTATCCGGAATCTGGCCGCCCCGGATCACAGGGTGGAAAGCGGCCAACGCCCCAATCTGATGGCCGTGCTTCCCGGCCGTGATTCAAGCCGGACTCTGTGGATCATTTCCCATATGGATGTCGTCCCTCCCGGCGATCATGGTTTCTGGAAAACCGATCCCTTTGTCTTGCACCAGGATGGCGACCGCATTTACGGCCGGGGAGTCGAAGACAACCATCACGGCATGGTGGCCTCCCTTCTGGCAGCCAAGAGCTTCATAGAAAAGGGCACCATCCCGGCCCGCAATCTGGGTTTACTTTTGGTGGCCGACGAAGAGACCGGGAACTCTTACGGGCTGGAGTACATCTTCTCCCAGCACCGGGATATTTTTCAGGAGCACGACGAGTTTCTGGTTCCGGATTTCGGCCTGCCCGATTCTTCCATGATCGAGGTTGCTGAAAAGGGGCTCATGTGGCTTAAGCTCACAGTCCACGGTCTCCAGTGCCACGCATCTACCCCTCAGGCCGGCCAGAACTCCCTGCTGGCGGCAGCTAAATGCATTCTGGCCCTGCGGGACTTATATACATTATTCCCACAGGAAAATTCCCTTTTCGACCCCGCCTATTCCACTTTTGAGTCCACTAAGATTGAAGCCAATGTGCCCAATGTGAACACTATTCCCGGCCGGGACGTATTTTACTTGGATTGCCGCATCCTGCCCGGCTATGCACTGCCCGAGGTGCTGACCAAGATCCGGGAGATGGTCAAAAACGTTTCCAGGGAAACAGGACTTCAAATTGATGTGGATATCGTTCATCAGCAACAGGCCTCAGACACAAATCCCGATTGCCCTCTGGTCCACTCCCTGCAAACAGCAATACATCAAGTCTATGGAATACAGGCCAAAGCCCATGGCATCGGCGGGGGCACTGTAGCCGCCTACGCTCGCCACCAGGGTTTTCCAGCCGCTGTCTGGGCCACCTTGCCCGGCAATGCCCACCAAGCCAATGAACAGACCTCGATCCAAAGCATACTGCACGACGCCAAAGTCATGACTCAATTGGCCCTGATGGAGGATTGAGCTGGACAAAAAAGGTCTCGTGACCTTAAGATGGGTAAGCATTTAAAGATCAGCTGTTTGAACCACTTTTCAGACCAAGGAGGATAAGAGTGGAAGAAACTTCTGAAGGGGGATTATGGGCCTCGATCCGCAACTTCTTCAGTGGCAAAAGCGAAAGCCCGATTGAAAACGTAATTACTGAGGCCAGACTGGACAATGAGCTGAATGCCGACACTGCCGGAATGCTCTTAAACATCCTTCGGCTGGGCAATTATCAGGTGCGGGAAATAATGATTCCCAGAACCGATATTGACTGTGTGGAGGAAAAATCCAGTTTAGCTGAGGTTGCCGAGGTTATTATCGGCAGTGGCCATTCCCGAATTCCGGTCTACAGGGGAAATAAAGATCATATTGTAGGCATCATCCACGCCAAAGACCTCCTCCCCAGCCTGCTCCACTCCGAGGCAGCCAATCTCAGCATCCAGGAACTCATGCGCCCTCCGTTTTTCATACCGGAAACAAAAAACGCCAAGAACATGCTCTTGGAGTTTCAAAGTAAGAAAGTCCACCTGGCCATTGCCATAGATGAATACGGGGGGACATCCGGCCTGATTACTCTGGAGGATGTTCTGGAGGAAATCGTGGGCGAAATTGAAGACGAATACGATAACCCCAAACCGGAAGATATTCAAATCCTTGAAGACGAAAGCTGTTTGGTCTCCGGACGTACTTCCTTGGAAGACCTGAACACCGAGCTGGGGATCAATCTGGAGTCGGATTATGTTGAAACCGTGAGCGGTTACCTCACCGAACGTATCGGCCGGGTGCCGCAGACCGGAGAAAATTTCTCCTTTGGCCAATACTCCTTTCAAATAAAGGAAGCTGATAGCAAACAGATCCAATGGGTGCTCATCCACCCCGGACCTCAGGCTGCCGACGAACATGAATGATCGCTTCTTGCCGGCGGTGCTCTTGTGTGTGGCCGGAAGCTGGTTGGGGTTCGCCAACCCAGTTTTTCACCTGCCCGGATTGGTCCTGATTCTCCCCCTTGTGCTGGGCTGGCTGGCCATTCAGGCCAGCTCTCTGAGCCAGGCCTTTTGGAAGGGATGGATGGCGGCCACCGCCGCCTATGCAGCCGGCCTCTATTGGGTGAGCATTCCAGTGCACGATTTCGGTTCCCTGCCTTGGATTGCAGCCCTGCCCTGTCCCCTGCTCCTGGGTCTGTACCTCGGGCTGTATGCAGGCCTCTTTTGCCTGCTTGTGGCCTGGGCCGCTCCCAGGTTGCACTGGTCGTTGCTGTGCCTTGTAGGCTGGTCGGCCTGGACCTTTCTGGAGTATACCCGTGAAGTGCTGTTCACCGGATTCCCCTGGCTGGGCCTGGCCCAGGCTTTTGCCCCCTGGCCCGCGGCCCTGCAGGGGGCCTCCCTGATCGGGGCGCATGGACTTTCCGGTTTTTTCACTGCCCTGGCTCTTGGCATTCTCTTGGGCTTTGAACACAAATGGGCCTGGTTGGCAGCCGGAATAGCCGTCTGCGGTCTGGCTTTTTTCGGAACCTGGCATCTGCAATGGCCGGTTCAGGGCCGATCTCTTCCCCTGCACACGGCCATGATCCAGGGCAATATCGACCAAAGCCTGAAATGGGATTCTACCTACCAAAAACAGACCTTGCAGCGCTATCTGGATATGAGCAGGCGGGCCATCGATGAACAAGACGCCCAGTTCCTTATCTGGCCGGAAACTGCTTTGCCCTTTTACCTGCAGGAAGAATCCGATCTCACCGCCCAAGTCCAAGAATTTTGCCGCAAACGGCAGGTAGCCCTTTTGACCGGGGCTCCTGGGTACAGTCTGGCCTCCGGCAGCCGGAGCACGGTGTATCACAATCAGGCCTACCTGATGGATACTTCGGGCTTGATCCAAGACGTCTACGGCAAACAACACCTGGTCCCTTTTGGAGAGTACATCCCCTTTGGCCGCTATCTGCCCTTTGTACACAAGCTGGTGCACGGAGTCGGCGACTTTCGTCCAGGCCGGAACAGCTCCCCGCTTACCTATAACAACCTTGCCATGGGCGGATTGATCTGCTATGAAACAATATTTTCCGGCCTTGTGCAGCAACGGGTGGCCGAGGGGGCCAATATCCTGGTGAACATCAGCAACGACGCCTGGTTCGGCCGTTCTTCAGGAGCCTTGCAGCACCTGAACCAGGCAGTGCTCAGATCCGTCGAACAGGGTCGTTATATGCTCAGGGCCACGAACACCGGAATTTCGGCCCTTATTGATCCCAAGGGCCGCATCACCCATAAAAGCGGATGGTTTACTGCGGAGATAATTCCCGCAGACGGCCTGAAGACAGTTGAGGACCGGACCTTCTTTTCCCGGTACTTTCAGTTCGTGCAGGGAGGGTTTTTCCTGGTTTTGGCTATCCTGTTGTTAATGGCTGGAAGAGAAAGGATGGCAAACCGAAGACCGGGGACCGAGGACAGATGACCGAGGGCGGAAGACTGAGGACAGGAGTCTGCTTTGCCACTGGCGGCTGCCGCCCAGTTTGTAAAATCTTTAGCTCAGATAAAATCTCAATAAACCGCCATGAACCAAAAAATTACTCAACTTTCCGATGTCAAGCGGGCTTCCAGCCAGGCTATCCAGCAATTCGAGTCCTTGTGGAGGCGCCTTTGACTTGGAACAAAGCAAACAGCGTCACGAGGAAATCGAGACCATCCTCAGCCAGCCCGGTGCCTGGGACGATCCGGACAAACTGACCCCCCTGCTCAAGGAAAAGAGCATCTTAGAAGAGTGGATCCGGGAGTTGGAAGAACTTCAGAGCAGCAAAACCAATCTGGATGAGTGGATGGAGCTGGCTGATGAAGAACAAAGCCAGGAGGTCCTGGAAGCTTTACACGAACAATGTCAGGTCTTGAACAAGCAGCTGCGAAAGATCGAGCTCAAGGCTCTGTTGGCTGATAGTGAGGACAAGAACAACGCCATCCTGGAGATCCATCCAGGAGCTGGAGGAACCGAGGCCCAGGACTGGGCGGAGATGCTGCTGCGCATGTTCAAGCGGTGGGCCGAAGACAACCATTTTCACCTGGAGCTTCTCGACTATTTGCCCGGGGAGGAAGCGGGTCTGAAAAGTGTGACCCTGTCTGTGGAAGGAAACTATGCCTATGGCCTGCTGAAGGGGGAAAAAGGCATCCACCGTTTGATTCGCATCTCTCCTTTTGATACCTCAGGACGGAGGCATACCTCCTTTGCCTCTGTTGATGTGTACCCGGATGTAACCCAGGATATTGAGATTGAGGTCAAAGAGGAAGATATTCGTATAGATGTCTTCCGCTCCAGCGGTCCCGGGGGACAGTCGGTGAACAAGACCAGCTCAGCAGTGCGCATCACCCATTTCCCTTCCGGCCTCGTTGTGCAGTGCCAAAATGAAAAGTCGCAGTTCAGGAACCGGGAGTCGGCCCTCAAGATTCTCAAAGCCAGGCTGTACGAACAGGAGCTGCAGAAGCAGCAAGAAGATAAGCAACTCAAGTACTCGTCCAAAAACTCCATTGCCTGGGGAAGTCAAATCCGAACCTATACCTTGCAGCCGTACCGGTTGGTTAAAGACCACCGCACGAATACCGAGGACGGGAATGTGGATCGGGTCTTGGACGGCGGCCTTGATGAATTCATCCGCAATTATCTGCTCAGCCTGCACGGTCAAAAGTGGTCCGAGGAGGCTCAGATCTCTTAGTACCGTGGCACATCTGACGTGTCGGAAACAAAGAACCCTCCCCTAGCCCCTCCCTCCCGCCTGGAAGACAGGCGGGAGGGAGGGGAATCAGAGAAAGAAAGATTTCGTGCCAATATCGGACATTACACATATGATGCGGCACCATAGCAAGGCAAATCAATAATCTGAGCTTTATCGCCTTGACTTTCCTCTCACTTTATATAATGTATTGAGAAAGTTCAGAAAGATATTTTTCCCTTGTCTGATTTTCCAACACTAAGGAGTTCGTATGAACAAGAGCCAACTCATCAAAACTCTGGCTGACCGGCAGGGCATTTCTTTGGACGAAGCATCGGTAATTGTGAATACTTTTTTCGACAGCATCAAGGATTCCCTCAAACGTGGAGACCGGGTGGAAATCCGGGGTTTCGGAAGTTTCAAGATCAAAGAGTATGAGGGTTACCAAGGCCGCAATCCCAGTACCGGGGAGATGGTTCAGGTCAAACCCAAGCGGTTACCTTTTTTCCGGGTCGGTAAAGACCTGAAGGAGTATTTGAACCAATGATGCGCAGCATAAAAATCACGCTCATCACAGTCCTGTTTGCATTTGTTTGGGCCCCGGTTCATGCTTCCACCCTGGATATTGTCTATTCGGCCAATACTTACGGTGTGTTCAGCCCGTGCCCTTCCTGAGGAGGACGCACCTTGGGTGGGTTGGCCCGGCGGGCCACCGTTTTGAAAACCTGGAGGGAAAAGCACAACGCCCTGGCAGTGGCTGGCGCATATGAACTGAGCCGCCCGGGAAATAAGGCTTCGGAATCTACTTTATCCACATTTGGTCGGACCTTTACCCATTTAGGGTATGATGTTGGCGTTTTAAGCAGCAATGAAGTTGAACAATTACGCGCCGCTTCTCCCCAGGCCAAGGCAAATGATCCTGTTCCTGCAGGGTGGATCCAATTTTCAGACAAACCGCAAACCAAGGTTCTCACCCATCAGGGATTGCGTATTGGGTTCATTGTTTTTCCCCGGTTAAAACACGATCAAGCTCCCACGGATGGAGGGTATGACCAGATTCCTGGCTTGAGCGAAGCTGTCCAATCCTTGAAGGATTCCTGCGATCTGACAATCGGACTCAGCCCATGGGGGTGGAACCAGGAACAGGCCTTCTTGAACACCGATATTCCGGCCCCGGCCATTCTTTTGGGCAGTGGATCAGGACCGGCTGTGTTGGGGAAACTAGCCAACAACGGACATACGGTATGGATGCGCCCCTATTCCATGGGACGGGCCCTCAATGCCATCACCATCCCTAATCCCCGAGAAATGGAGTGGAGCAACGGTTGGAGTATTGAAGAGAATATTCACCTGGAGTTTCTGGTTCTCGATGATACGGTTCCCGAAGACTTTGATACCCAAGAGCTGCTCACCTCCGGATCAAGGCAAGATGCATTATGACCACTTATCAAACCGAAATCACCATCTATAAAATGCAAGGAAGCGGCAACGATTTTGTATGTGTGAACAATAATCAGGTCCGCCTTCCCGAAACCCAAATGCCGATCTGGGCCCGCCGTATTTGCCGCCGCTCTTTTGGGGTGGGGGCCGATGGTCTCATTTTTCTGGAAGATGCCCCGGATAATGAAGATATCCACTACCGCTGGCATTTTTACAATGCCGATGGCTCCAGGGCAGAAATGTGCGGCAACGGTTCCCGGTGCGCAGCCAGATTGGCCCACCGTTTGGGGATAGCTCCGGCACACCATGTCCTGGGAACTGACGCCGGACCGGTCCAAGCCGTTGTGGACGAAAAGAATCAGGAGGTGCAGGTCCAACTCACCGCGCCGCACAGCTTTTCCTCTGACTTAAATCTCTCTCTTGATTCCGGCCGAACGGTGACCGTACACATGGTCAATACCGGAGTGCCCCATGTGGTCTTTTTTTCAGACCAAGCTGACCGGGAAGATATTCTGGAGTTAGGACCGGCCCTTCGCTATCATCAGCACTTCGCCCCGGCCGGAGCCAATGTGAACATTGTCCACATCCAGGATGCAAACAGCTTATATGTTCGAACGTACGAGCGGGGGGTGGAAGACGAGACCTATGCCTGCGGGACCGGGGCGGCTGCCGCGGCCTTTGTGGCCAGCAAACTTGGCCTGTGCGGAAACCCGGTTCGTGTTCGGACCTCCGGAGGGGAAGAGTTGGGAATCTCCATTTCTGGAGACAATATCTATTTGCAGGGCCAGGCTATTCTCGTGTATACTGCCCAGCTGTATCTGCAGGCTGTGGGCCTAGGGGCAAGATGAGAGAAGTGTTCAGTGTTCAGCGCCGCTGCTGGTGGCGGCCGCCAGCAGCGCTCGTATGAAACTAGAATTTACCTGGAAGATGGCCTGCCCGGCACTCACTTGTAGGCCAGTCTTTTGTATTTTTAAATGACGTTCTAGCTGCAAGTGAGTGCCGGGCGGCCTACCAAGCAACCCAGCCCGTGGTCTTTTCTGTAGGGCGGCCCTCTCCGAGGGCCTGCCCTCTTCTTAACCAGTTTCATCCCAGATCAAACTGGCGAACACCGCCAGAGGCGGCGCTGAAACCTGACACCTGAACACTTTGAGTCTTGTTTCATACGAGCTTTGCCTCCGGCAAATCTGAAATATGTATTTTTTGTTAAAGGAGGATAGTATGCACTTCCAAGGAGCCTTAACCGCCCTGGTCACCCCGTTTCGCAATGACCAGATCGACGAGGAAAAATATAGGTCGCATATTGAAGACCAGATTACCAGAGGCATCAACGGCCTGGTTCCTTGCGGAACCACCGGAGAGTCGGCCACCATGTCCCATGAGGAACATAAACAGGCCATCCAGATCTGTGTGGATCAGGCCAAGGGGCGGGTGCCGGTAGTGGCCGGGGCCGGATCAAACAATACCCGGGAAGCCATTGAGCTGACCACTTTTGCCAAGCAGGCCGGGGCCGACGGAACGCTGCACATTACCCCTTATTATAACAAGCCTACCCAGGCCGGAGTCGTGGCCCATTTCCAGGCCATCGCCCGGGAAGTACCCATACCCATGGTGGTCTACAATGTCCCGGGACGGACCGGCTTAAACGTTCTGCCGGAGACAATGGCCCAGCTGAAAAAGAGTGTTCCAGAGGTTGTGGGGGTTAAAGAAGCCAGTGGGAACATTAAGCAAATGTCCGAGGTCATCGAACAGTGCGGCCCGGAGTTTACCGTTTTGGCCGGAGACGACTTCGTTGTTCTTCCCTTGCTGTCCATGGGCGGCAAAGGGGTTATTTCCGTCTTGAGCAATCTCCTTCCGGACAAAATGGCCGGCTTATGCTCTGCCTATGCCCAGAAAGACCTGGACAAGGCCAAAAGTCTGCATTTTGAGCTGGCCCCATTGAGCAGAGCCATGTTCCTGGAAACCAATCCCATACCGGTCAAAACGTCTTTGGCCCTCATGGGCCGCATGGAACTCAACCTCCGCCTGCCCCTGGTGCCCATGCACCCGGACAACGAAGCCAAGCTGAAAGAGGAGCTGACCCAGGCCGGACTGCTGTAGACTCGTATGAAACTAGACTCAAAGTGTTCAGGTGTCAGGTTTCAGGTGTCAGGAAAA
>CAZUER010000104.1:0-14927 GCA_964619345.1 uncultured Desulfohalobiaceae bacterium | reverse complement strand
GAAAAGATTGAGTATATTCCTGAAAGATGTGTTATGCGTAATAAACTCACGCTAGGGAAACATATGCTGTTCTTCTTCTGGCTCTCTTTGGTTTTGCTTTTTTACACCTACTTCGGGTATCCAATCCTTCTGCTTTTTTGGGGCCGAACGACCAAGCCTCAGCAGGTTGCTGAAGTGCCGGAAGGGGATGAACCATGCATAGCCATAATCATCCCTGTCCACAATGAGGAGCGGGTCATAGAGGACAAGATCAGGAACTCGCTTTCCCTGGAGTATCCCCAGCAGAGACTTGAGATCATCATCGTGTCCGATGGGTCAACGGATGGCACTGAGGATCTAGTCAATCTTCACACTAGGAGCAATCTCAAGCTCCTGACCCAGTCGCCACGACAAGGCAAGGCAGCAGCACTGAATGCCGGTATCAAGGCGACAGGGGCGGATGTTGTCGTTTTTTCCGACGCCTCCATCATGCTGGATCCCAAGGCCCTCAAAAACATTGTTGCCCCGTTCCAGTCGCCTACGGTGGGCTGTGTTTCCGGCGAAGATCACATCTCTGAAGGTGGTGGGGAGGGGCTCTACGGACAGTACGAGCTTTTTTTGCGGAACCTGGAAAGCAGGGTGGGCTCAGTCGTCGGCGCAAGCGGTTGTTTTTATGCTCAGCGAAGAGTACTCTGCACGACTTTTAGAGAAGGCATGGCCCCTGATTTCCTGTCTGTCCTGGCTACTGTAGAACAGGGGTACCGGGCTGTCACCTGTCCATCAGCCATTGGCTCCATGCAGGCCGTTTCTGCACCCCAGGACGAGTATGCCAGAAAAGTTCGCACCTTTGTCAGGGGAATGACCACGCTTGGGCATTTCAAGCAGATGCTTAATCCGTTCAGATATGGGTTCTTTGCGATCGAGCTGGTCAGCCACAAGCTGATGCGCTGGTTTTCCGGGCTGTTCTTGATCGCTCTTGCCGGCAGCAGCATGTTTCTTCTGCACAATGATTTTTATGCTCTGCTTTTTCTTTTGCAGCTGCTCTTTTATGCCATGGCCATGATTGGCTGGAAAAATCCAAAGGTATTCTCAAAAATAAAATATGTAAGAATTGCTTTCTATTTCTGCTTGGTCAATGTTGCAGCCCTTGTTGCGTGGTTCAAATTTCTCGGGGGCATGCGTCAGGAGCTCTGGGAGCCGTCCAGAAGATGAACGCTCGCTCTCAATGCTTTCTCATGGCAGTCGTTTGAGCAAAAGGATGATGGTTCATCATGTTGAATAGAAGAGCATTCATCAGGATTTGCACCACTTCATCAGCTGGGCTGATGTTGGCATGCAGTCCCCTCAATATGCTTTCACTCACACAAGCCGGAGCGACTCCCAACCAGAGGAGCAGCCGGGTTGCCATCATCAGGAGGCCGGATGTCTGGCAGGGGGGCCGTCCCAGCCCTGGAATACTCAAGGACATGCTCAACCACGGGGTTCAGTTTCTCACCGGTCAGAGCGACCTCCCCAGATCCTGGGGTTTTTTTTTCAGTGCCCGGGATCGGGTTGCCATGAAGGTCAACCCGATCGCCAGGCAGACAGGGTCGACAAGGCCGGAGCTGTGCTCAGCTCTTGGCCAAGCGCTGAATGAAAACGTCGGGATTCCTTTCGAGCGCATGGTAGTCTTCGATGTCAGCGCCGCAGACCTCAAAGGTGCTGGCTTTCTGCCACGCGAGCAGGGCCACACTATTCCAGTCCGACAGACAGAGGCATACTCCAGCACGCTTGCCGTTCAAGGCGTTCAGGCCAGGGTCAGTCGGATCATAACGGATGAGTGCACCGCCTTGATCAATGTTCCCCTGCTGAAAACCCACAAGTCCGCCGGACTTTCAGTGGCCCTGAAGAATCACTACGGCTCCATTCCGACCGAGATGGTCAGGGGTGATGCCTATCGGTACCATATGGACCGCTTCAAGAACCTGGTGTTTTTGAACATGATGCCCCCAATTCGGGACAAGCAAAGGCTGATCGTTGTCGATGGGCTTGAGGCCCAATACAACCGTGGCCCTGGCGGTGACCCCAGATTTCAGTGGACATTCAACGGGATCATTATGGGCTGCGACCCTGTCGCTGTGGAGACCGTCTGCTTGGGCATCATCAATAAAAAACGAGTCGAAAACGGTTTGTCACCGCTTTCCCTCCCCTATCTGGATTGGGCCAGGCAAGAGGGTCTGGGAACGAATGTGTCAAGGGAGATTGTCGTCTATGAGACTGTTTGAGTGCATGAAGCCGCAGATGGGCAAGTGGCCTGCACTGTTCTGGATTGCATTCATGTCAGGGTTGACCATCATTGTATGCCTTGGTCACAGCGCTCAAGCCTTTGCTGCAAGCACGGCGTGCGGTTTTGACCCCGATCGATTGAATGAACACCTGAGCCTGTCTGGCATGCAAAATCACAACAGCAGCTCGAGTCAAACGTACCAGGGCAGAGAGCTTTACGATTACATGAACGGAGGTGCGGTTGAATACCTGGATGCCGGCTTCGAATGTCTTTGGGTCAAGGAGTTCGAAGGGGCTGACAATGAACGTCTTGTCCTGGAGATCTTTACATTTTCAGCCTCAGACGGAGCCGAAAGGATGTATCTCGAACAAGCCGGGGACCGGCCTCTCGATCTCGGACAAGAGGGTTCCTGGTCTGCCCCGGATTATGTGGTTTTTCGTCAAGGAAAAGCGCTGGGCCGAGTCCTGGCCTTTCATCAAGAGAAACAGGAGCTGACACTCGAGCTGGGAAAAGCAGCCGCACAAGCGCTTTCAGTCCGGGGAGGAGCCGGTTCCGGGCCTGAACACAGCAAAAGGGACAATACGGTCATGAAAGGTGAGTCAACAGGTTCAGTCGTCATCATTGGTGCTTCGTATGCCAAAGGCTGGGACATTGACTCCTTGCAGGGCAAGAAGGTGATCAACAAAGGGGTTGGAGGCGAAGAATCCGGCGAAATGCTCGATCGCTTCGCAGAGGACGTTGTGGCTCTGAATCCGGATATGGTCATCATCTGGGGATTTATCAATGATATCTTTCGTTCTGAGAAAGCAAAGATGGAGTCCACCCTTGAGCAGGCCAAGGACAATTTGAAGGCAATGGTTGATATTGCCAAGAAAAACAGCATACAGCCTGTCCTGGCTACCGAGGTGACGATTCGAGGCAAGGATGGCTTAAAGGAAAAAGCTGCCGCAATAGTTGGAAAGCTCCTGGGAAAGCAAAGCTATCAGGAGTATGTGAACACTCAGGTGGGCAAGGTCAACAGATGGATCGAAGACTTTGCTCAGAGAGAAGGACTCGTAGTGCTGGATCTTGAGCCAGTTTTCTCGAATCAAAAAGGCTTTCGCATGAAGGAGTATGCAACCTCGGACGGAAGCCACATCTCCCAGAAAGGGTATGAAAGATTGACGGAGTACGCCAAAGGAGTATTTGAGAAGAGTGATGCAGAAAAATCCGCAAGGGATTGAGCAGCCTGAGCAACATGGGACTCCTTGAGGAACTCCTCATTCCTTCGGGCAGCATATCTTTGCTCCTTCTGCTCGGGGCGGCCCTGCTTATATTCAGGCCGGGGAGAAGGATCGGCTGTTATCTGCTGGTTCTTGCCGGTTGCATGTATGTTCTTTTTGCCACCGGGCCGATAGCCTTCTGGATGCTGGGGAATCTCGAATATCAGTATCCCAAAGTGGCATCACAGCACAACGAGCCAGAGTGCAGCTGGATTGTTGTCCTGGCCGGATATGCCGAGCGCGACCCGGATCGACCCCTGAGCAGCCAGGTCAACTCCGCGTCCGCTTTTCGGATTATCGAAGCCGTTCGTATTCTTGAGCAGAGCAGGGATTCCAGGATCCTGATGAGCGGTTTCGGCCAAGTCCCTGCGATCATGAAAGAGCTTGCCGTTTCGCTCGGTGTGTCACCTCAAAGGGTCTCAATCGATGATGAGTCAGGGAGTACGTTCGAAAGTGCGGTTCATGTGAAGGAAAGGCTTGGTGATGATCGATTGTATCTGGTCACATCCGCCGGGCACATGCCAAGAGCCATGGCAGCGTTTACACATGCAGGCTTGAACCCGGTCCCGGCCCCCACAGACTTCAGGAGCAAAAAAAATTTCCTGGCCATCCAATACCTGCCATCCCCTTCCCATCTGGAGTACTCAGACCTTGCGGTTCATGAATATCTCGGTCTCCTCTGGTACAAGCTGAATCACAGACTGTAGCTTATGCAACGAGTTTTGCCGCCTGCTGGCCACCCCATTCCTCTGAAGGCCATCTTCAGCATGCTCACACAAAGAGGTTCATCACAAGAGCCTTTTTTCAGCAGCATGTACCCCGAGTCAGCCATCTATCTCGTTTCCTCTGGAACAGCGGCACTAACCCTGGCCTTGGGAGGTCTGCCGGTTCCTCAAGGAAAGAATGAAGTCGTCATTCCGGCATATACCTGTCCTTCAGTGGCAGCGGCGGTGATTCAGAGCGGTTTTCAGCCGGTGCTCTGCGATCTGCGCCCGGAGGGCTTCCAATTAGCAGAGAACGACCTTGAGGCCAAAATCCGGCCGGAAACAGCAGCTGTGGTTGCAGTGCATCTGTTCGGAATTCCTCAGGAAATGAGGGTTTTGAAGGATCTGGCGCAGCGCAGCGGCGCCTTTGTGATCGAAGATGCCTGCCAGGCATTCGGGAATCGGCTTCCCTCATCAGCCGCGTATCCGTCCGATCAGGCGCTGTCCGAAACATCCGGCCGGTTCCTGGGCGGTTTCGGGGATCTGGGCATACTCAGCTTTGGACGCGGCAAGCCCCTGAGCTTGATGTCCGGCGGGGCAGTGGTCATCAATAATCCGGAGTGTGAGCCATCCCTGCGGGCCCGATATGATGCGCTTTCCGGGTGGGGCGGGGTACCGCAAAGGATTTCGTATTTTGTGAAACTGATGCTCTATGCCTGGTTTTTCCATCCCAGAATGTATTGGATTCCAAGCAGCCTGCCATGGCTGGGGCTTGGTGAAACGAATGTGGACCTGGATTTCCCGGTTGAAAAGGCCGATCCAGCCCTGATACGTCTCGGGGCTTTTCTCCGGCAAGGGTTTGAAAAGGATCGACAGCATCGCCTTGCACTTGCCGGCCAATACACCGCGTGCCTCGAAGATTTGCGGGATGCATTCTTGTATATGCCCCGGCACGAAAATTTCGATTTGGCATTTTTACGCTATCCCGTGGTCTTCAGAGAAACAAGGCAGCGGGACGCTGTATTGTCCGAATTGAAACAGCAGGGCTTGGGGGCCACGCCGATGTATCCTGTTCCGCTATCCCGGCAGGAAGGGATTTCCGCCTATCTGCCTGAGCAGCAGTCCCCTCCCGGCGCAATTCGAGTCGCTGAAGGTATGATGACTTTGCCGCTTCATTCTTTTGTAAGTTCCGCAGATGTCGGAAAAATCTGCAAAATCATCGAAAGATATGTATAAAAAAGATTTGGTCCATATTTTGCCAGTAGCTTTTTCACTATTAACATCCAAGAAATGCGTGTTGATCTATTGAAGCTGGGCGATATCGAAAGTTGATGAATTGGGGCGTTATTTTCTCTTCCCCCATTTTTATCATTCCCGTTGTGGATGGTTTTTAATAGATAGCTATGGGATGGGATTTCAGGGTGATAGATATTCCTACAGTCAGTCGCGTATTGAGTTTCCTTAGCAGGAGTGACGGATCTTTGCAGAGGCGGATTCTACGTTCCGGGTTTTTTGTGATGATATCAACAGGTGTTGTCAACCTGCTCACCCTGGTCCGGCAGGTGGCCTTGGCGAGGCTCCTTTTTCCGGAGGCCTTCGGGGTGATGAGCATATGCGCGATTGTTTTGCGGGGTGTCAATGTATTTACCGATATGGGACTTGCACCGGCATTGATTCACCGACAGGGCGGATTCGAAGAAGCCAAGGATACGGCTTTCACCATGAGCGTCCTCCGTGGGGTGGCCCTGGCCTCGGTTTTGTTTTTCATTGCCCCGTTTATCGGCGATTTCTATGAGGAAAAAGGCCTGGGGCTGTTTTTACGGGTGATTTCTCTGGCATTGGTGCTGGACGGGTTCCGAAATATTAATATCGTCGCCCTGCAGAAACAAATCGATTTCAAACGAATATCAATTGTGGAACAGCTTGTGGCGGTCTTAAGCACAATCGGAATCATTGCTCTGGCATGGTATTTTCGAAGCGTCTGGGCGCTAGTTCTCGGTCGCGTGTTAACTTCAGCCGTTCATGTTGCTAGCTCCTATTTTGTTATTCCTGGAAAAATAAGATTCCGGTTTAATCGAAAGCTGGCCGGCGAGTTGTTCAGGTATGGCAAATTTATTACAGGTATGTCCATTGTTCTTTTCCTTGCCACCGAAATGGACAATGCTATTGTTGGCAAAATGTTGAGCATGGAAATGCTCGGTTATTATGTTGTTGCTTTTTTGTTAGCAAATCTGCCCGTGACGTATGTTTCAAAAGCGATTTCAAAAGTTATGTTTCCGGCTTATGCGGAACTGCAAGGCAAAACGCAGGCTTTGCAAGAAGCATTCCGCCTTGAAGTTGGCTTGACTACAGCCATTACAGTGCCGGCAGCGTTTGGTTTGATGATTTTGGCTCCGGAAATTATTGGATTGGTGTATGGGGAGCGTTGGATGCCTGCAGTGGCGCCTCTCCAAATCCTGGCGTTTTTTGGCGCATGCAGGTCCATCGCATCCACGAATGGATATTTGCTCAACGCCATTGGCTACCCGAATATAAATTTTTACACAACTCTTTTGCGATTTGGTCTTCTACCGTTCTTACTGATCGGGTTTATTCTTCAGTGGGAGATGGCGGGTGCTGCCACTGCTGTTTTAATAGGTATCTTTATTCAAATGAGTTTCGGACTGTGGGCGGTTTGCCGCTTAACTGGAACGAAATTCCGGCAATTAACGGGAAATCTTGTAACTTGGATCTTGTGCAGTGCCATCATGGCGGGCATTTTGTTTGCAGTCAAAAGTAGTCTTGAAGTTACCATACCGCTTCTTGTTTTCCTTGTTTTTCTTGGAGTGGTCATTTATTTTTTATTGGCTGGGCGACGGATTATGGCCTTGATCAAACATGCCCGCGGGTTGATGTAAGCAAGCGACAGGGGCGAAGATATCCTGTTTTCCGGAAGCAGAAATCATTCATTCGAAAACGCGAATCATTCGATGCAGGAAAAACCTTTCTATTTTGGGGAACCGGGGCGGAAACTCTTCGGCGTGTTTCATCCTCCGAAGGGCCGCACACGCAAAACAGCTTTTGTATTCTGCCATCCGTATGCAGAGGAAAAGCTCTGGGCGCATCGGAGCTATGTCAGCCTGGCAAGGGATTTGGCAGCGCGCGGTTACCCGGTTCTGCGTTTTGACTTCATGGGGCACGGCGACAGCATGGGGGATTTTGCCAACGGAGATATTGACAGCCGGCTCGAAGATGTCTCAAGAGCGATTGAACAAGTCCTTTCCCTTAGTGAAGCGGACTCCGTTGCATTGTTCGGGCTTCGATTCGGCGGTACGCTGGCCGCCCTGGCAGCGGAGTGGTGCCCGGAGGTCTCCTTTCTGATTCTCTGGCAGCCGATCGTAGACGGCGGACAATACATGCAGGAGATGCTGCGCAGCAACCTGAGTACCCAGATGACGGTCTACGGAAAAGTCCAGACCAACCGCAAAGAACTGGTGGAGCAGATGCGAAACGGGGAATCGGTGGATGTCGACGGATATCCCCTGACGGGCAGGATGTATGACCAGGCTGAGCAGTTGCATCTGGGCCAGCGGGAGGTCAGCCGCGCCATCCCGGCTTTGATCGTCCAGATCAGCCGCAAGGAAGATGCCCCGGCAGAGCCGAAATTGCAGACCTTGGCCGCCCAATATACCCCCGGCAGCTTGACGGTCGTTACAGAGGAACCTTTCTGGAAAGAAATCCGTCGGTGGTACAGCTCCGCGGCCCATGCCCAGGAGCAAACACGGAAGTGGGTGGAGGTGCATTGTGCCTGATCATACGCCCGAACCGGTCCGATTTAAAAATGCGCAGGGGCATTATCTTTTTGGCATGTATCATCCTCCGGCCGGAGTCCGGCCAGCCAGAAAAACCGCAGTCATTTTATTGTCGCCTGGTGTGAAAATGCGGGTGGCCCCGCATCGCCTTTATAACCAGATGGCCGAGCAGTTTTCTGCCAATGGATTTCCTGTACTCCGATTTGATTTCTGGGGTTTGGGAGACTCGGAAGGCGAATGTCCGGAGGAGCTTTTGGCGGATCTTTACGGTGAGGTTCAGGTCGGCCGATATGTTAAGGATTGCCAGTGTGCAATGCGCTGGCTTTCCGGGGAAAAGGGAATCGACCGATTCGTGCTCGGAGGCCTTTGCGGCGGCGCCATAACAGGGCTTTTGGCGGGGGCGAACGATCCGCGATGTGTGGGACTTCTGGCCCTTGGCATACCAGTGATCCTCGACTCTGCAAACGCGGATCAAAACCGCTATATGACACAATGGCAGCGCGGTGCAATCAGGCAGACGTATTTTCGCAAGCTGATCAGCCCCGGGGCCTGGCTGCGGCTTTTAACCTTCAAAAGTGATTTTGGTTTGATCTGGCGTTCTGTATTTCGGTCCGGAAATCCGAACCCGGCATCCGGCAAAGCGCAGGAAACCGGGCATGCGGAGAAATCCAATGTCAATCCGCTTTTTGCCCCGAATTTTTTCGCTTTACTTGAGCGGGGCTGCACCGCACTGTTTATTTTCAGCGGCTCGGACCGTTTGTTGTATGAATATGAAGAAAAGTTTGCCTCCCGGAATCGCGAGCGCCTCGAATCCGTGCAAAACGTGTTGAAGCTGCATGTCGTGCCCAATGCCAACCATATCCTGTCGCGCCGGGAATGGAAGCAGAACATGATGGAACAGGCCTGCGACTGGCTGGAAGGTTTTGAGTAAGACAGACGCCATGGGAACGAGAAAGACGGCAAAACGCGGCAACATTCTTTTGGTCGGCAATTATGAATCAGATGTTGGCTATGCCTGGTGGCTGATGGAGAATTTCTGGGCTGCGATCGCCCGCCACTATGCGCAGCAGGGCCGCCGCTCGGTACTTGTTTATCCGCGGGTCAACGAGATCCCTGAAGTGATTCAGGAGACCGGCATTGAAATCCACGAGCTGCGCTTTGGAAAGGACAGGGCCGCCCTGGACAGGCTTTTGGCGGATGCGCAAATCGGAAGCATCTATCTTACAGACCGGCCGTATTTCAGCTTGTATTACAGACATCTGCGGCGGCAGTCCGTAAGAAAAATCGTGCTTCACGACCACACCCCGGGAGAAAGGCCGGCGGCAAAAGGGGTGCGGCGACTCGCAAAACGGGCGCTTTATTTCGACCATGTCCTCTGCTGCGATCTTTATATCGGGGTTTCACAATTCGTTCGCAGGAGAATGCATTACTCCGGGGCCATTCCATCCACGAAAACGGCCGCCGTGTTGAACGGAACCCGGCCACAGGGCCGCAATCCGGGTTATAACGACTATTGCCGGGTTCAATCGGTATACCGGCAGGTGCACTGGTCGTGGTTACAACGGGCAGGGCGACCTTTTACAAGGGGATTGATTTCCTTATTGACTGCGCGGCATCGCTCATCAACAGACGGCGCATGAACAACGTCTATTTCCTGCATTGCGGGGACGGCCCGGACTTGGCGAACTTCCGGAGAATGGCCGAAGACCGCGGTATTGAGCAACGATTTCTGTTCGCCGGCAGGCGCACCGATGTTCGTGAGATTCTGCAGTCTTGCGATATCGGCATTCAGGCATCCCGCGGCGAGGCCTTTTCGCTTTCCATACTGGAATACATGGATGCCGGGCTGGCCACCCTGGTCCCGGATGCCTGCGGCAATGCAGAGGCGATCACCCATGGGACAACGGGGCTTTTGTTCAAACCCGGCGACCCTGAAGCGGTGGTTTCATTGTTGGAGCAATTGATAACGGATCCTGAAAAGCGTGAGGAATTGGGCAGGGCGGCGGAAAAGACGGTAAGGGAATATTTTAATATCGACAGAGTCAACCGGGAATTGATCCAGTGCCTGGAGGCGATTGATTTTTAATGGGAACACATATGGAAGACAGAGATTATCCGATTTTGTTTATCGGCGGCCTGCACCGCAGCGCCACCACCCTGCTGGGACGACTGCTGTGCCAGCACCCGGAAATATGCGGGCTTGAAGATACTGCGTTATTGAGGATGAGGGGCAGTTTCTGCAAAATGTTTATCCCACTGAGGGTGTCAGCGGCGGTCCGGGCCGGTTCGCATTTGATCAGAAGGCTCATCTCACCGGTGACTCCGACCTTGCCACGGCGGCCAACGCGCAAATCCTCTGGCACAATTGGTCGCCTTATTGGAAGAAATCAAACGCAAAATGGTTCATGGAAAAAACCCCCGCCAACCTGATTCATTCCGGTTTGCTTCAGGCCCTGTTTCCAAAGGCCCGATTTCTTTTCGTCTCCCGCCACCCCATCGCCACCTCGCTGGCGACTTACAAGTGGAGCGGTACCGGCATTTATTCCCTGGTTCACCACTGGTGCCATGCCCATGAATTATTGATGTCAGACATTGGCGGCTTGAAGTACGCCCTGCATATCAGTTTCGAGGCACTCACGGGAAGACCCCGGGAGACGTTGGCTTGGATGAGGATTTCCTGGGGTTGACATCTCATCTGTAGTTTCACGCTTTATTCCCAAGGATCGCCGGATCATGGGTATAGTAAGTTACAAAACGAACCATAAAAACCGGGCTTCCAAAAAAATACTGAAATAACAACGAGTTGTAAAAGTTGGGCTCTTTTGTAACTAGCTGATATCACTGAACAAAAATGTAATCCGGACTAACTTAAAAGCCAAATATTTCATGTAAATTAGATAGTTATTGATGACAGCGGGATCTCGTTATGCTATGTTTTCTTTGCCAAAAGAAACAAAACCAAAAAGGAGATCCCGCGTATGGCTACACTACATCAACTCCTCGCAAGGTTCAAAGATGATTTTGCTCACTCAAAAAAAGGTGAAGAACGTGCCCAGTGGTTTATATGCACCATCTTGGCCATCATTTTCCCCTTTACTTCGTCCAAAACTTCAAACCTGCTCAGGTGCCTGCGCACTGTCTTTGGATGTTCTCATATCTCCAAGAGGCGATTCTATACTTTCATGGCTTCATCAAAAATTCCCTGGGACAAACTGTGGAAAACGACCAGGGATGCAGTCCCTGACCCTCTTACACAAGGCAGAACCCTTGTCGCACTCGATGACTATATCAACCCAAAGACAGGGAAGAGGATCTTCGGCTGCCATCGGTTCTTCGATCACGCTGCCAAGCAAAACCAATCTCGGTACCCGTGGGCTCAAAACGTTGTTGCCGCTGGCTCGCTGGTTAAGGCCAAGGGCCGATGGGCTTGTCTTCCCCTGGACCACAGGTTCTACCACCCCAAAAAAGAACTCGAAAAACAAGAGATCCGTGTGGGCAAGGACAAGGTCATCTTCCAGACCAAACTTGATCAGTCCGTTGATATGCTCACCGGGATCCACAAGACCTACAAAGAGCCAATACTCTGTGTTGCAGACTCCTGGTTTGGAAACAACGGCTTATGGGCACCTGTGCGAAAAGAGCTGGGAGACGACATTAACCTTCTTTCCAGGCTTCGTTCCAATAACAATCTCTTTGATCTTCCTGCCCCACGAAAAGAAGGGAAGCGGGGACGTCCACGCAAGTATGGAGTCTTACTTGGGAAGACCTCTGAGTTGGCAGCCACGTATCGGGATCAAGCCAAGCCACTACAGGTCGACCTCTATGGCCGCATTCGGGAAGTCGTGGTCTTCAACCAGATTGTTATGCTCAAGACCCTCAAATGCCCTGTTCGGGTGGTTTGGGTCTACCGCAAGACACAGTGGGTTGCTTTGTTTACCACTGATCTCTCCCTCTCAGTCCAGCAGATCATCGAGTATTATGGAGCCCGGTGGAAGATCGAGTCCGGATTCAAAGAACTCAAGCAGGACATCGGCAGCTTGGAGACCCAGTGCAGGAATGCTCATGCAGTAGTCAATCACTTAAACTTTTGTATGATGGCCACTACCTTGACATGGATCTATGCCATGCAGCTTGAAAAAGCCCCGAAACGGCGTCACTCAGTTAACAACCGTGCCCACTTTGCTTTTTCAGATGTTCGCAGGCACATCACAGAGGCAGTGTTAAGTGATGATTTTCCTCGGATTTGCTCCCGCGAAGGCAAGTCGGCGATAAATTCTATCGCACAAGCCGCCAAAGCCATGCTGCGCATGGCAGCTTAACCATTTTCCGGGAAACTTGAGATCTCATGACTACCGGTTTCAATTGGATAGCCGAAGCAACGAGCGATATTTTGAAAGGTGGGACCGGGTATTTTTAAGCAACCCTGACCGACGCAAAGCAGCTCCGTCGCTGGCCGATTTTCAGAGAAGTGAAAAAAAGCACAGGTTTGCCAATCCGAAAAGAAAACTGAAACGCTATATTCGCGTGCGGCTTTTTGGCGAGGATCGGCAATTTTCGCATGCATGCTTTGAGGCCCAGGATGCCGTTTCTATGTTTGAAACCAAGGTAAATTTTTTTGGCTACAGCATGATGGATAAAAAGCGATCACCGGACTTGCCGCTATGGAAATTTGTAGAGGGCAAAAGAGTTTAAGGGAATTATATCCAGAGCTCTTACTGAAACCCCAAAATGAGCTTCTTGTTTTGGACAATTCTTATTTACTTACTGGGGTTACTCACCCTAACCACCATGAGTTTACCTGTGGGAGTTTTTGCTTTAAGTGAAGTCAATTTTCGGCAAAATTGTTCTTGTGCTGCGCGGCGTGACGGTTGGTCTAAGGGCTCGAGTTTCACTGTCACCCGCTCAGAATCGCTCTTGATCCAACCATGGCAGTTGCTTATGGCATAGAATAAGTCCACGTATTCATTTTTGTTCGTATAGATTTCTCCAAGCCATTCAACCATTTGTTTTCGCGCATTCCAAACGAGACTTGTGGTACAATCAAAGAGATTTTTCGCTTGGTTACTGATTTTGCTAAAGTTTCGATAGTCCTCAAGTTCAGTTGCATCTACACGTTCTGGCAAATCCTTGATTTCTGCCTGCAGCGCCTGGAGTTCAGCTTCTTTTTGATCAATTTCTGTTTTGAGGGCTTGCATGGCGCTGTTTTTTCTGGGGGTGCCGTCTTTATTCTTGCTTTCTTGGCTCTTTGAGTATTTCTTGTACAGACCATTCAATGTCTTTTTGACAGCGCTTACAAGTTTCTTCATTTCTTTGAGGACAGGATTGGCCATGTCTTGGCGACTACTTTCTTGCATGGAGAAACCAGGCTCGTAGTGGAATGGATGTTTCTCATTGAGATGTTTGAATGTATTTTCTGATGCCCCCCAGCGATTGAGAATAGCCTGGGCACATTCTTGAGTTGGCAGCATGTGGGCAGTGGTATTACTCAATCCAGCAGTCTTACGGTTTGAGGTCATGTTCCAGATGTATATCCGCCTGAGGTCAAGACTGTATTGTTCTCCGTTATCCAATATGGATACGAACTGTTTTGTGTCCTCAAAGACCCGGTAGGTCTTGTCGTTGAATACAAACTCCTGGCTAAAACAAGAGTCGTCAATGTCTTTGAGATTTTGCGTATCTATGTTTTTCTCCCAGGTGACAAAATAGATATCCTCTTGATGAAGCTTGGCAAAAAAATCAGCAGAGTAGCCCTCTCGATCAAAGACATGCACCTGTTTGTGGGAAACGTGATTTCTCCATTTGCGATCTAAGCCTATGATATACTGCTTGATATCTCCTTTACCTTCTTGAATGTCAAAATCATAGATACGTCCAGTATGGTCGGTGGTGACCATATTGGTTCTGCCCGGCACGGGCAGACGCCGCTGGGTGTTGTAGGCATGTCGCAGCTTTTGTTTGCCAGTATAGGGCAGCAAATGCCCATCAGTGAAAAGAAGCCAACAACCAATGATGCCTGTTTGTATCTGTCGCTTGAAGAAGTAATCTTTTAATGAAGCATCTGTCATTATTTCAGCAGCTTGATAGCACCACTCTCTGACTTTATTCCGAGTGATGACTTCACCATGAAGGCCCAGCAAAACAGATATTTCCTTTGTCTGAGGTTTTTAAGCTGCTCAATAGAGCGGATATTTCTTCCGGCCATAAACATGAAGATCAAGAAAACTCGAAACTTATCGCCAAAAAAATTCTGTATGTTTTTCAGCCAATTGTGTTGACTGATGAGGGTTATAATATAAATGAAGAGGCCAGCATACCGAGTAAAAATCCAATCGTGTTCCTGGCTATATGGTTGATCTTCATCCTTAACGGGTGAGGGCTCAAAGGGAAGATTAAGTTGACGATGAGCTTTTTTCTTACGTTCTTTATGATATTTCTCAACTTCTCTGACCTTGTTTCCTAGTTCTCGATCTTGAGCCTTTTCTTTTCTATGTTCTTTGATATTTTTGCTGACTTTTGGGTTATAGCTATGTATGAGTCCTTCATACCCAAAATATTTATAAACATTAATATAATTATCAATGGCTTGCCTACTTATAGCTAAGGCACTTGCCAGATATGACTTTTTAGCACCCAAGTTAACAGCATCTATAACAAGCATTTTCCTATCGATCTTATTACTTAAATCGATTTTTCTAATTAATGTCTCATGATTAACCAATGATATACAATTATTTTAATGATGCCTAACATAAATTGACTTACCTACATTAATTGAGTTAATCATAATATCTCCGCTATTGATGTGCAATCGATATGGAGATATTATCACATTACAGAATTATTTCAACACCTATTTTTATATCAATATTTTTATCACTACAGCGACACATCAATCCCCAACTTAAGTGCCTCCAGGAGCCGCGTG
>CAZUER010000103.1:0-15042 GCA_964619345.1 uncultured Desulfohalobiaceae bacterium | reverse complement strand
TGTTTCCTCCTTACTTGACGGACAAAAGAATGTGGGCATACAAGGGTTCACACAGATTGCAAGCACCTGTCGCTTTCGCATAAAAGGACTTTGGTCAGGAGTCAATCATTTCCTGCATCCGCCCCAATGATGAAAAAAACTGAGGTGATAATGCCTACTCAGGATTTTATTCTTTCCCCATCCCTTTTGTCATCGGATTTCAGCCGGTTGGAGAACGAGCTGCAGGAACTGGAACAGGCCGGATTGCATTGGGCGCACTGGGATGTCATGGACGGCCACTTCGTGCCCAACATTACTCTTGGACCGACTGTCATTGCCGCCTGCCGCAAAAAAAGCAGACTGTTTTTCGACGTCCATCTGATGATTGAAAACCCGGATCAGTATGTGGACGAGTTCGCCCGGGCCGGGGCGGATTTGATCTGTGTGCACGCCGAAGCCTGCCTGCATTTGGAGCGGACTCTGAGCCGGATCAGGGAGCTGGGGGCCAAATGCGCTGTGGCCCTTAATCCGCACACCCCGCTCTCAGTTCTGGACTACGTCCTGCCCCAGCTGGACATAGTCTTGATCATGAGCGTCAATCCGGGTTTCGGCGGGCAGTCGTTTATTCCCTTTGCTCTGGACAAGATCAGCGATCTGGCCCGGTTGATCCAAAAGAAAGACTGTTCCTGCCACATCCAGGTGGACGGCGGGGTCAATCTGGATAATACCGGGACCATAATCCGAGCCGGGGCCAATATCCTGGTCTCGGGGTCCGCATTTTTTAAACATCCGCCCTACGCCCAGCGGCTCAAGGACTTTGAGCGGGCGGCCGGAAAGGAATAATAGCTACTTCCCCGGATCCACAACCTTGATATCCGGGAACTCAGCCAGCTGCTCCTGGAGCAAGTCCCGATTGCCTACCATGAGCATCTGCAAACGGTCCGGATGCAGATGCTTGGCTGCGGCCAGGTTCACATCCCCTGCCTGGACCTTTTTGATATCCCGGACCAGCTTTTCAAAGCTGTCCAGGGGCATATCTCTGTAGGCATAGTAGAGTTGTCTCTCCAGGATCTCGGAGGGTGTTTCGTAGCGAAAGACCAGGGAGTTGAGAAACTCCTCTTTGGCCCGCTTCACTTCCTCTGGGCTCACTCCCTTTGTATGCAGGGTGACGATTTCTTTTTTCAAGGCCTGTACAGCCCGGACCAGATTGGCATTCTTGGTCTTCAGCCCGGCCAAGAACACCCCGGGGTAAAAGGCTTTGCTCCCGTAGCGTCCATAGACGGAATAAGCCAATCCCATCCGGGTGCGCAGGTTCTGAAACAAGCGGCTGGAAAATCCCTGGCTGAGGATGGAGTTCATAATCTGCAGGGCGGCATAGTCCTTATCCTGGCGGAAACCGCCAACATGGCCCATGAGGATGGACACCTGGTTGACACCGGACATGTCGATGAGGATGTGTTGGGGGTGCTCAGAAGCCTTGACCGCAGGAAAGTCCATCTCAGTCCGATCACCGGCCGGAATAGCTCCCAGGGTCTCGGTCATTAAATCTTTGATCTTGTCCGGTTGGACATCTCCGACCACCCCTATAAGCATTTTGGCCCCGGTGAACCCCTGCCGGTAAAAGCGCAGGACATCCTCCCTCCCGATCCGCTGCACGGTCTCCACTTGAGGCAAGCGGCCATATACACTCTCAGGACCATAGACCAGGCGCTTGAACTCCCGGAAGGCCACTTCCTGTTGATTGTCATTCCGCCTGGCGATCTGGGTCAAAACCTGTTTCTTGGCCAGGGCGATCTTGTCCTTTGGGAAACGTGGATGAGCCAGGAGATCACTTAAAACAGAAAGCAGTCTTTGCAGATCTTCACGTAAAATGTTCAGCTTGATCTGGACAGACTCAAAATTCACGGAAACCGACAGATCGGCCGCCCTGTTTTCTAGCAGCCTGTTCAGCTCTTCCGAAGGATACGCCTTACTTCCTCCACTGCGCAGGGCTTCCCCCGCAACTTGAACCAGCCCTTCCAGGCCTTTAGGCACCATGACCTCTCCGGTCCGGACCACAACCGTTATCTGGACCAGAGGGAGCTCGTGGTCTTCAACGACCAAAAGACGGGCCTTGTTGGGCAGGGAAAAGGTCTGGGGCTCCAGGTGCGGCCAATCAGACAACTCAGGGAAGGTGAGCTGGGTATAATGCGGAGGACCCTTGGTCCAACCCCACCCAACCATCATGAAGCATAGTCCGAAAACCATACCCAGGACTTTCACTTTTCGGGACATGTATCTCACTCCTCTTATTCGTTTTCCCCGCCTTCGGGCCTATTTTCCAATCTGTCCCCATAAACCAGGCGAGCCTCGACCATCTTATCCGGATCCAGGATCTTGGCAGCCACCTTGCGGATATCCTCGGAGCTGACGGCCTCCAATTGTTCCAAATTCCAAAAGGCCTCCCTCCAGTCGCCCTCCAAAAGCTGGGCCTTGGCCAAAGTTCGGGCCAGGCCAAGATTGGAGTCCAACCCTCGCAGGAGCTGAGCCCGGGCTCTGTTTTTCACCCTCTGCAATTCTTCTTGGGAGACATCTGAGTTGCGAATACGGTCCAATTGCTCAGCAACACCTTGAGCCAATTCTGACAGCTGCACACCACTGTTGGGTATGGCAAAGAGCAGAAAAAGCCCGGGATCAATATCTGCAGGATACCCGGAGTACGTGCCCACCTGAGCGGCCAGTCCCTGATTCTGAACCAGGGAGGAGTAAAGACGCGAAGTACGCCCCTGACTGAGGATATCGCTGGCCAAATCCAGGGCCGGGGCCTGAGGATCGAAACGGCTCAGGCCTGGATAGGTGCGGGCCAAAACCGGCTGGGCTCGGCTGGAGATTTCCATCTCCTTGGTTCCCAACCGCTGAGGTTCCCGGGTCTCAATCTTTGTGGGTACCGGGTCCGACGGATGTGATCCGAAGTATTTCTCCGCCCAGGCTTGGATTTGCTCCGGCTGCACATCCCCGGCCACCGCACAGACCATATTTGCGGGGACATAATACTTTTCATACAGCCTGGTCAGATCCGAGGGCAGGGCGGCCTTGATATCCGACTCCCAGCCGATGACCGGTTGCCTATAGGGGTGGGCCACAAAGGATACGGCCAGCAAACGCTCCATCATTCGCCCTATTGGGCTGGAATCAACCCGCATCCTCCTTTCCTCCAGAACCACTTCCTTCTCGGTGAAGAACTCACGCAACACCGGGTCCCGCAAACGTTCGGACTCCAGGCTGAACCACAACTCGGCCTTATTGGCAGGCAGGCTGCAAAAATACATGGTGTATTCCGAAGAAGTAGCTGCGTTCAGGTCCGTTCCCCCATGGGCCTCAATAATGGAGGCAAACTCATTAGGCTTTACATATACCTGGGCCTGGGCCTTTAAATCCATAAACCGTTTTTTAAGCTCTTGGATTTGCTCCTGGTCGGGATTCTTTGATTTTTGGGCCTGCCGCCATTGGATATAGGCCTTTTCCAGCTTGGCCAGCACGAGTTTTTCCGCCTCCCAATCCGTAGTCCCGATCCGGGAGGTGCCTTTAAAGGCCATATGCTCCAGCATATGGGCCAAACCGCTCAATCCGGCCGGCTCATTGACACTGCCCACATCGACCATGGTCACAAAGCTGGCCACCGGAGCCTGGTGCCGTTCAATGACTACAAAGGTCAGTCCGTTTTCCAAAGTAAAACGGGTCACCCTGTCTTCCACCCTCTGCAAGAGGTCTTGACCTTCTGCCATGGCTGGACCGCCCAGACCCATGACGAACAGGAGCCCAACCAGTCCAGCCAACCAAACTTTTTGCCACATACCTTTCGTCCTCATCGATACCTCATTTTGGGTACGGTTTTGTGATCTAAATCTTCTCTGAACTCAGTCGCTTCCTATCAGATCGCCTTTGGCTTCTCAACTATGTTTATTTTCAGATTTGACGGAGGCAAAGCGGAAAAGATGACAACACCTTTGTCCTCCACTAGAATGGTGGTCAACAACATATGTTGATAAGCGTTATATACAGTGCCGAATATGACAAAGACACTCACTAAGCTCAAACCCCTGTTCACCTTTATCCTCTGGCTTGGCGCCTCAGCCTTGTGCCTGGTGTGCACCCTGGGACTAGTCCTTTTCAGCGCAGAACTTGGAATTCAAAGCAGTCCAAGGGCGCAAAAGGCCATCATCAGCCAGGTCCAGAAATCTTTGCCTTTTCCCCTCCAGGCCGAGGGTTTGGAGGTGGATCTCTTCCCTTATCCCCGCGTTCGGGCCGAAGATATTCAGGTCCAAATTCCTGAACTTGGTCCGGCCAGGATAGACCAAGTAACGATCAGCCCCAACCCCTTCTCACTCCTCCAGGGCAAGCTGCGCCTGGCAAATGCAGTCGTCACCCGGCCCAAGTTTGACCTGTCCATCGAAACGGAACTGGAAGACCACGTCCTCCCCCAAGTACAAGACCTGGTCCGCATCCTGTCCCTGGCCCTGCCCCATAAGGCAAAACTGGATGTTGTCTCCGGAACCTTAAGCATATCTCCCCCTGAAGGGGATACAATAATCTTAAACCAGATTTTTGCCCAATTCACCAACACAGAGGAAATAAATCTGGAGTTGCAAGCCCAATCCGATGTTGTCCACAATCTGCAAGTATTTGCCAACCTACCTCAAGACCAAAATCAGATCCAGGGCAGAGTGAAGGTCCAGGGTATGCAGGCGGACAGAATCCTCCAGGCCCTCCCAGGCTCCAACTTCCCCCTCTGGCTGGGTCCGGGTTTGCTCAATGCAGAAAGCAGCTTTACAGTATACAATGACTTTCGGTTCCAAGCCGACCTGAAATTGACCACCCAGGATCTCATATTGTGTACCCAAAATACCGAACAAAATCTCAAGGGCTTTGCTCTTGAAACCAGTCTCCAGGTTCAAGAGACCTCTTTTCTTGCCCATATCCAGCGCCTGAGCATTGGAAGCCCCCAATTCTCTCTCTCCGGCCATATAACCACAGATCTCAAGGACCCCTGGCTGCAACTGAGCCTGCAAGGCCAAGACCTGGTGATACCTCCTCTGGGAAAGGTCTGCCTTGATCTCTTCCCCAACTCCGATTTCTTTAATAAACTATTCAAGGTAGTCAGGGGCGGGCTGATCCCTCAAATGGATGTATCCACCCAGGGATCCACAGCTGATGAGCTCAAACAACAACTTGTCCTGCAAGCGACCATACGAAACGGTACAGTGCACATCCCCAAGCTCGACCTGCACCTGGAAGAGGCCGATGGATACGCCTGGGTCAAGGACAAAATCATCTATGGATCTGGTTTTTCCGCCCGCATGGACCGGGTCCGAGGTTGGAAAGGAAACTTTTGCTACGGTCTGGAAGACAGGGAAGACAGACCCATTGCCGTGTCCACGCAGATCTCCGGGCCTGTACATTATGTCCCTCCGATTTTACATAAAACGGTTGAGGACAAGGCCTTTCTCCGTGAGCTGGGCGGGTTGACTCCTGTTCAAGGCCATTACCAGGGGCAGCTGCGTTTGAATAAGACCGGAGAAGGTGTTGATTTCGACATCCGGGCCACACAGTTCAATATCCAGGGGGGGCACGAACGCCTCCCCTGGCCGGTTGCAGTTCAGGGCAACTATCTGCACATCACCAATCACCGGCTTGTTCTGGACTCGGCCAAAGCCGACCTGGGAGACAGCACGACCCAGCTGACCAATGCCCATCTGTCCTGGGCAGAGAATCCTGAGCTGCGGATCCAGAATATCGACGGTCGTCTGGAGCTGGATTCTTTCTGGCCCTGGATCCAGAGTCTTCCAATCCCAGCTCAGGGAACCATCCGCCAACTCCAGCTTACCGGCCAAGCCGAGGTACAAGATGCCTCCTTACACCTCCCCTTTGCCTCTCTTTCCGATGGTAAGATTGCCTTTACATCCCGGGTTGATGAGATCCTGGCCAATCACCCAGCCTTCCCCCACACCGTTCTTCTGTCCTCGGGACAGATCGATTGGAATCAGGAGCAGAGCCAGGTACACAACCTGGCCATCAGCTTAAGCGACGGTCAGGCCCAAATCTCCGGAACGTTTCCCGGCTCGCCCTTGGACTGGAAAACTCCTGGACTGGAGATGTCTTTTTCCGCAGATCTGGGATCGGAGAGCTCTGAGTTGGTCCACAAGCTGGTCAACATCCCTTCTTCCCTCTCGGTTCAGGCCCCTATTGCAGTTGAGCAGGGACAACTCAAATACCTCCGATCAGGTGAATTTGACTTCCAAGCCCGACTCCATTTTGAACCTGATCTTGAGGTCCAAACTCATATCCAATGGGGGCCGGAGAAAATAGATATTCCTCAATTTTTAATCCAGGATCAGGGACTGCAGACCACGGTTTCCGTGCAGGCCCAAGATTCAAAAATCCATTTTGCTTATTCCGGGCAAATGCGCACCTCAGCCGTGCGCCGCATGCTTCGCCATCCCTGGTTTGAGGGAGAGCAGGGTTTTATTTCCGGAAACCTGCAAGCCGATATGCGTACCTCTCCCTGGAGACTGACCTCCATCAATGCCGATCTCAGCTTGGATGAAATTGATTTCGACCTGGGCCAGAAGTCATCCCCTCTGAGTATCTCCCGCCTCCGTCTGCAGGGAACTCCGCAAGAAGGTTTGCGCATTGAACACTCCAACCTGAATTGGGATGATAATGATTTGGCCCTGGAAGGAGTTCTCCAGCCGCAAAAGGACGGGTCCACCCTCCTGGACTTGAAAATCCTGGCCAATGCCCTGGATTGGTCCCGGGTTCACTCCCAATTGGCCCCGTTGACCGAGCTCTGGACAAAAGCCTCTGGGCCTTCCTCCCAAGCGGCGGCCATTGAAGGACAGATAAGTATCCGCATAGCCGACTTCCAATATAAAGATCGTATCTTTTCCCCATTGCACCTGACCTGGAGCCTGGCTCCCGATGAGCCCGAAAATGTGCATATCCTGGAGCAAACTAAATTATGTGGAATTTCACTGCCCGGGAAAGTAACTATTCAGCCGGATCATACCCAGTTTACCATAGCCCCTTCCTGCAAAGATTTGCAGCTGTCTCCGATTCTGACCTGCTTGGTCCCGGACCAGAATATGGCCACCGGATCACTGAATCTGCACGGCCATGTGCAAGGAGCCGCTCCCCGGGGCCGGGATCTGACCTCCAATTTAAATGGAAGGCTCAACTTTACGATCACCGACGGTCGGTTGCTTCGTTTCTCCCTGCTGGCCAGGCTCATTGAGGTCCTCAACAGCACCGAGATACTTTTCGGCAGCCTTCCAGACCTGGAAAATGAAGGCATTCGTTTTTCCAGTCTGCAGGGTACAGCCGTATTTGAAGGAAGTCGGATTATTATTGAAAAAGGCATCGTGCATGGGCACAGTCTGGAAATGGGGTTTGCAGGTCACCTTGACCTCAATAAGGAAAGTGTGGAGATCACCGTATTGGTAGCTCCGTTTAAGACATTAGATCGGCTGATTAAAATAATACCCTTGATCAGCGGGTTGACCCGCGGGAATCTGGTGACTATTCCGGTACGGATCACCGGCTCCTGGAATGATCCCCAGGTTATCCCTTTGTCTCCCCAGGCCGTCAGCAAAGAGCTTGTCGACTTGATGCGCCGGACCCTGGAGTTGCCTTTTAAGATCTTTCAGCCACTTATGGGAAATGGGAATGAAAAAGAGTAAACCGGCTCAGAGCTCCCTTCAGCTGGCCCGGCAGAAAAACCAACCAACTCTGGATTTTGAACGTCCCTTGTCCCGAGGGGCCAAGTGCAACCGCTGTCGGGGGCAGGCCGAAGTTCATCTTCCCTCCCATCACGCCAACTTCTGCCCGGACTGTTTTTTCCATTTTGTTCGGACCGCCGTGACCAGAGGACTCAAAGAAATCAAATTCCAGGCCCGACCGGTCATGGTTGCTGTATCCGGCGGAAAGGACTCCCTGGCTGTCTGGGATCTCCTGCACCACCTTGGCTACCAGACCAAGGGTCTGCATATCAACTTGGGAATTTCTGGATTCTCTGATGCCTCCAGCCGGGCAGTGGCCGAATTCGCCTCCCCCCGGGGGCTGGAGTGGAGCGAGTACAGCCTGAAGGAGGCTTTTGGCTATTCCATCCCCGAAGTGCATCGCCTCTTGCGGGGAAAGACCTGTTCACTATGCGGCCGCCTAAAAAGGGCCTTCTTCAATCGCCTTACAGTCCGGGAAGGATTCGACACCCTGGTTACCGGGCATAACCTGGACGATGAGGCTGGACGGCTTTTAGGCAATCTGGTGGGCAAGCGACTTGAACACGTATACAAACAATACCCATATCTGCCCTCCCCCCATCCGCGCATGCCGGCCAAGCTCAAGCCCTTGTACCGTCTGGAGATAAAAGAGCTCCTGGCCTACTGCCGGCTGTGCGGGATAACCCCGGTCCAGGAGACCTGCTCCCTTTCCCGGGGGGCCACGTCCCACAACTTCAAACAGGCCCTGGAGCTTCTGGAAAGTTCCATGCCCGGGACCAAACGCAGCTTTCTCTTTTCCTATCTCCGGGACAACAAGCTGGCCGCCAGGCCAGAAACAGCTGAAACAGAGCAGAGGATAGAGAACAAAAGATACAGGACAGAAGGCAGGAAATTCCAGACCGAAAACACAGAGCCACAGGCGGATTTCGGGATCTGCCAAGAGTGCGGGGAGCCTACCTACGGTCAGCGGTGTGGGATCTGCAACTTACAAGACCGTCTGCGGGTGAAAGACAAGAAACGAAACCATAATTGGCCCTAGTGCCGTGTCTTATATGCATTGTCCGGTATGGGCTCGAACCCTTCCTTTCTTTGATTCCCCTCCCTGCCGCCTTTCTTCCTGGCGGGAGGGAGGGGCCAGGGGAGGGTTCTTTTTTGCCAGACGTACGTTGAGTCAAGGCACCAGAGCCCTGATCAGGCAGGTCATTCCAAGGCTTGAAACCGCTTCATAAACTTACGGTCGATCCGATCCTTGATCCAGAAGGCCGGCCGGCCTCCAAAGGTCAGTCTGCCCTAATGCAAAATGCCGGTCCCATCCCCGAGGTTGTAGATCAAGAGGTAATCTCCCCCGGGATCAAAAGCCCGGAGCTGTGTCTTGTTCAGGGATGCCTCCAAATTGTGATACAGAATGGGGTTTTCCCGTACTGCATACACCCCGACCTTGTCCAAGGGCTGCCTTTCAAAGAAAATGCAATCCCCTCCCCCAAAGATCTCCGGATGATCTGGATGCTGCAGATACTCATTGACCAACAGTCCTCCGTCCGGGCCTGTTTGCAGACCTGAATCCTCAAACAGGGGCGCAGGCTTGACTCCCAGGGCCAAGAAGGTCAAATCGCTGGCAAAGGTTTGGCCGCTGTCCAGCTCCACCTGGTTGTGGCCCAACTGACGCACATACCCGCGTTCATTCACCTCTATCCCCCGGCGGGTGAAGTTCTTTCCCGCCAGCTTCCTGATCGACTCCGGGAGTTTGGACAGAAATTTGCGCCCGGCAAAAACCGTGATCCGGACCTGACTGTTTCCTGCATCGTGCATCAAACGGTGGAGATTTCCGGCCACCTCCAATGCGGCCGGCCCGCCCCCGACAACTCCCAGCCGAACCTTTTCCCGTCCAACAAGTTGCAAAGCCCTTTGCTGGGCCTGGAGCAAGGAAGCGATGGGCTTCACCGAAAAGCAAGCCGCAGTCTCCTGGCCCGGGACTGCAGGCACCGCACTGCCCACGTTGCAGGACAGGATGTCATAGCTGAGCTCCCGGCCGTTATCCAGGCGGACCTTTCTCTCCTGGGGCAGGATCGCCGTGGCCTTGGCCCGAACGAATATGCCCTCCTGCTTTTCCACCACCTGTCGGGTGGCGAAGCGGATCTCTTCCGGGGCATATACTTTACCCAGCATCCCTGGCCCCATTCCTGAATAGTAATGGTACTCATCCGGCTGAACCACAGTGACCTCATGCCCCTGGGTACGAAGCTTTTCAAGGTTGCTCAAGGTGACCATGTGCGCATGCCCGCCACCGAGAAGGAGCAGTCGTTTGCCCATAATTTCTCCCTGAAAAAAAACTTAGATGACCTGGTCCATGAGCCGACCCAGCTGAGCCAAATGGGACTTCTCCTCATCCACCAGCTGCTTGAGAAAGTCCCGGCCCTCTTTATCCGGCTGGCTGTCTGCGGCCCGTTGATAGAGATCCAAGGCCTGGGCTTCAATGGACATGGCTACATCCAGAATCCCTGAGGTTGAATCCTGAACCTGTTGCATTCTATTCACAACTTCTTCTGTAGTGAACCCACCTTCTAAAGCCTTGACCACCACTTGTTGCTCAAAATCTTCCCGATTGGCCATCTCTGCATTCAGTTTTCGGTATTCTTGAAATAACCGTTCCTTGTGGCCTTGCTCGATTTTGGCCAGCCTCTCAAAAAGTTTACTTACCTCTTGGTTGTCCACTGCAGGCTGCATGGATTCGTAGAGCTCTTGCAAGCCGTACTCCAGACCGTAGGCTGCAACAATCAAATCTGTAAGGGTTTCTGAACCAGAAAAAAGTTCCAGACTGTCTACTTCCGGTCCAGCTGCAGCTTCCCCGTTCCAGGCTTTAAATCCCCCTTTCAGGTTATACACTGCCGTATAGCCCTGGCCGGAAAGCATCTGAGCTGCCGCCCGGCTGCGCCCACCCACCGCGCAGTACACCACAGTGGCCTTTTCCGGGTCCAGCTCTTGCAACCTGTTGTCCAGCTCCGGCAAAGGGACCAGCTTGGCTCCGGGAATATGGCCCTTCTCATACTCTTTGGGCTGCCGGACATCAACGATATTCAAATCGTGAGCTGAGGTGGCATTGATTATTTCTTGAGCTTTTTGTGCATCCACCGACTCTACAGGGGTAAAGAATTGTTTCCAGCGCATGTATTTCTCCTTTCATAGATCTTACTCAAGGCATGAGCAGCCCTGGTAGTTTCCGGGAGCTTATATTTTCCAGTCAAGTGCAGGACCATTTCTATGCCCCTCTGCTGGCTGATCCTGTGCCCACTGGATACAAATATGGGCTTGATCCCTTTCTTTGTACACAGAACCGCTCCTATAGTCTCATCCTTCCATACAAGCGGACTCCAGCAGCCCCGCTCAAGCTGCGGCATCCTATAATTCCCGACCAGCCTGGACTTGGCGGCTCCCAGGGCCGGAATATCCAGCAGCACTCCCAAGTGGCAGGCTAGCCCGAAACGTCGGGGATGGGCAATCCCCTGCCCGTCACAAACAATGAGATCCGGCCTGATCTGCAATCTGGAAAAGGCCTGAATTAACGGAGGGATCTCCCGAAAAGACAAAAAGCCGGGGACATAAGGAAAGTGTACTTGGACTTCCGCAGTGGCCTGATCAACAAGCTGAAGTCCCGGCAGCTGAAGTACGACCCAGGCTGCCCTGGCCCTGGAGGTTCGGGGCAGATAGCTCACATCGGTGCCCGCGACATACTCCACTCTGTCCAGCCTGTCCTCGGTGACCACTTTGTTTTTGAGCCGTTCCTGTAGAATTCTGGCTTCATCCAGATTTACCGGCCAATCTTCCATCGCATTTCCCATAATTTTTCATTCAACCCATCTGGACAACAGGAATTTGACACGCCTATTTACTCAGCGTCGAGGAAGGAAAAGGGTCAATACAAGGGCCAGCAGGGGCAAAAAAATCATGACTTGAAAAACCATGGGCAACCCCCAGGTGTCCGCCACCCAGCCCAGAATCGAAGTACCCACTCCGCCCATACCAATGCCAAAGCCCAAAGTGATTCCTGATGCCAACCCGACATTATAGGGCAAGAGCTCGTGGCTGAAGACCACTGTGACCGAAAATGTGGACACCACGGCAAAGCCGAGCAGGGCGACCAGGACAGTCACCATGTAACCAGTGGCCAAAGTGAACAGATACATTAAGGGTATAAGGATCAGCATCGAACCTGAAATCACATTCTTCAGCCCAATCCGATCGGCCAAGGGGCCGGCCACCAGCGTCCCCCCTGCTCCAGACAAGAGGAAAACAGTGGTCAATATTGCCGCAAAACCAGGACTTTGCTCCAGATAGTTGACATAGTACTGAGGCAGAAAAGTAACCATCCCAAAATGCACCCAGGAACGGATTATGACCACAAGTGTGAGCAAGACAAGAGGGATAACAACTTCTTTGGACCGGATGTTAAATGTTCTTTTATGTTCCTTGTCCTGCGTGCGACGGGCATATTCTATGTATGCATTTTCCGTATCTACAATGCGACCCAAGTAAATCCAGAGCAATAGGGCCATAATTCCATTTAAGGCCAGCAACCCAATTGATCCCCTCAAGCCGCCCAGGGCGAACAAAAAGCTGGCCAGTACCGGTCCGGCCGCAAAACCAAAGTTTCCTCCTATAGAAAATACCGACATCCCGGTGGCCTTTTTCCCTCCACTGGAATACCGGGCAAACTTCGATCCCTCGGGATGATAGGCGGCTATGCCCAGCCCGCTGATTAAGACGGCCAGCAACAAGAGGGGATAATTCGGGCTGAAACCGGTCATGGACATGCCCAAACCGGCCAAAAAGCAGCCCAGGGGAATGAGCCAGGGGGCCCGGACCCGATCACTGAAAATACCAAAGGCCGGCTGAATTACGGACGAGCTGACATTAAAAACCAACATGGTCAGCCCGACCTGGAACTGGCTTAAGGCAAAGGCTGGTTGCAGATAGGCCAACATCATGGGCAACACGCCCTGATTCACATCTGTAATTCCATGACCGGTACCCAGTAACCCCAATATCTTCTTGTTCGTCTTCATAAAAACATACCCAAATAATACGTGTGGATTGTTCGGCCCTCACTTATACTTTCCAGTTCAAGCAAATTTTCTATGCGCTATGCTGCCAAGTGAGTATTGGATCGAGTAATGACGGAGAGGGCTATCCAAAAATTACACCTTGAATCAATCCGGCAACCCTTTTTCACCAAAACGCAAAGAATATTTCAGATTTGTCAAAGGTCCCCGCCCTCAACGGAACTGAAATCAAGCTTGACAGGACCGCTTTTTCCCTATCCCCTGAAGCAGACCTTGTCCAGGAAAAAAGTTGATCAAGATAAGAAACATAATAATATATAGGAGGAAAGTGAAATGAACAGGATCGTCATCGATAGCGAAAAATGCTTGCAAGATGGGCTTTGTGTTCAGGAGTGCCCCTTTGGTATCTTTACCTCCGGTGAAAACGGAGTGCCGACTGTGGCTGCGGGAGCCGAGGCGGGCTGCATCGACTGCGGACACTGTATTGCCCTTTGCCCTGGGGCAGCAATTCACGTCAACGGCAAAGGCTCAGAGGACTGTGACCCGGTCCAGCGGGAGCTTCTTGTATCCAGGGAGCAAGTGGTGCAGCTCTTCCGCAGCCGCCGTTCCATCCGGAGTTACAAAACTGAAGCAGTGGAACGCTCAACCCTTGAAGGCCTGCTCAATATCTCCAGATGGGCCCCAACCGCCAAGAACGTCCAGCCGGTGCACTGGATCGTTCTCCAGAAAGCAGAGGATGTGGGCGAGCTTTCGGCCATGGTCATCGACTGGATGCGGGCCAAGCAGATTCAGCCGGATATTGTGCAGGCCTTCGAGCAGGGCTGGGACATCATCCACCGCGGAGCCCCCTGTCTCCTTGTGGCCCATGCCTCCAGCACCGGTATCAAGCCGGTGGAGGACTGCTGTATAGCCATGGCCACCGTCGAGGCCGCAGCTCCAGCCTTCGGCCTGGGGGCCTGCTGGGCGGGATTTTTCATGAGCGCGGCCAGAGAGCACCAGGCAATAACCGATTTCCTGAACATGCCCGAAGGAAATCGGGTATACGCTGCCCTCATGCTTGGGTATCCCAAGTATACATACCACAGTATTCCACCCCGAAAAGAGCTCCAGGTGGTGTGGAGATAGCTATGATGCACGAGTGTGAGAATCAGCTGCGTGACGTACCATGTCCGCCGAATTCTTCTGGTTCGAATCTCCTCTTTTCATGCAAAACAATTGGTAAATGCCTTGCAAATAGAGTAAAGTCCTTGTCTGTTTTAAATATTGCAAGTTGCCGCCGAACAGCAACTGCACAGATCAGAAAATCAGTGTTGGATCCTTGGATTCCTTTGGCTCGGCACATATTGAAGAACTTTGCTGCTGTGACGTAGTCATCTGTCTGAAGTGGAATGTCCGGGAAGGCTGCGAGGTGATTCTGAAGCTTCTCAAACTGGGGGTCCTCCCGGATCCCCGACAGAATCTCTTGTCGGATGGGGCCGATTATAACAACCCGGTGTTCCAGGATAAGACTCCGGAACTCGCGAACAACATTGGACTCAACCTCTTTGGCCCGGCGCAGGGCTTCAGACCACACGCTGGTATCTACCAAGACCATCATGTCTTGGCTCTTTGCTTCTTGTGGTCGTATTCGGGATCATATTCCATGGAACCAAATAGCGACAAAATCTTCTCCTGCTCAAGATGACGTATGTAATCTGTCAGGGCCTGGGTGACTGCAGCCTTTTTGGTTCGATGCCTGCCGAGCTCCACCGCGCGTGTAATGAGCTGGTCATCAATTTGTAAATTTGTGGCCATAGCTAGAACCTCCTGTACTACTCCACACATAGTATCACACAAAATAATGTGTGATGTCAATATGCGACCTATAAAGTGTGCCCTGGCGTCTATGGCGACTGGTGTGAAGCAAAATGTCTTTTGAATTGCGGCTTTGTTTTTAAAGCATAGGACCTGGAAACAAGGTCCAGGCCAGGATCCATCCCTCGTCCTCTTTCCCCTGATCCAGACCCACTATACCTCCGTTTAGGAAACGGACAATGGCCATGTCCAGGTTCCCGGCCACCAGATAAGCAGCCAGCTTGGACATAAAAGGAAGGTGGCCGACCAGCATGAGATTGTCCCGGCTGCTTAAACCCTCGGCCACCGGTCTCGGATCATCCAGGGCCTTGATCCCTTCCCGCTCCTTGCAGCCGCCGGGAACCCCCAGGACTCGGGCGAAGATCTCAGCTGTTTGTCGAGCCCGAAGCTTGGGACTG
>CAZUER010000102.1:0-15158 GCA_964619345.1 uncultured Desulfohalobiaceae bacterium | reverse complement strand
TGTTCAGCTTCAGAAGGCCTGATCCATGCGGATATGATACTTTGGAAACATATTTGGGGACATTTTGAGGCATCAGGCACACAAATCAAGAAATATCAGGGTATCTCAAGTTCTTATGCTGAACACTGAACACCGAACTCTGAACACAAATTGCTGTTATCCAGTTACAGAGCAAATTAACTGAAATTGTTGAAAATGGAAAGCAGAACCAAAAAGCCCTGACTGCCAGCCCTTTTGACTGGTGTATAACCCGCGTGTTATCTGTTCACCAAATCAGTGACATTCACCCAGGCATCAACCAACTTCAGCTATTGAGAGCATATGGATGCGACCCAACAAAAAAAACTCCTGATCTATGAGTACGAGCTGAAGCCCAGTGAGCAAAAGCTTGTGCAGGTCTGCGCCCTGTTGGGTGAGCCCATCAGCCGGACCAATTTGCTGCAGATCCTGCGGAAAAGCAAAACAACGCCCTGGTCCCAAGTGAACAGGGCCGGCGGCCTGGACCCGTACATACACAATCTGCAAAGCCATCGGCTCCTGGATGAGGACTTGATGTGCGTCGACTCCATGCAGGAAATTATAGCCCGAAAGGCAGCCCGGGAGGACGGCTTTAGACACATGGCCGACTGCATACGCAGCGGGTGGCCGGCCGAAATCCATGAGGGCCGGCGAATAAGGATCTCTTACGACTCCGGTCGATTGATCCGGGATCTGCGTCTGGCCATGCTCAGCCACGATTCCAAGCGGCTGGTGGAAATTCGTGATCTGATCGAGTATCACTTCGGACACAGCCTGGACTATACGCTCCCCTTCCTGCCCTTGATCTCCAACCCCTTTGATCCCGACTGGATGCAGACCTTGCCCCTGGATATCCAGGTCAATATGCTCATCGACACCTTGTACTTCAGTGTGTGGACCGGGGAAGAGAATCCCGCAATTTGGGACTATGCGTCCAATCTTCAGCTCACTTCCGCAGTTTCTAAAGATATTCAGGACCGCTTTCTGTCCCTTTTGGTCAAGCGCATGTTCCTGGGCTGGGATCTGCCAGGGGCTGAAAAGGCCATGGCTGGTATCCACAATCCTCTAAGAATCCAAGTCCTTAAGGGCTGGCAGTATTTCTTGCAAGGTGAGCCGGAGCAGGCGGTGCGTCAGTTTGATCAGGCCCTGGTTGACCTGTGCAAGATGCACAGATCCAAGAAATTCTATTTCAGCGACGAATGCGGCTTGATCAACGCCTTGAGCCTCATCAAACTAAACACCCGGGAGTCCTGGGAAAGACTGCAAGCTGTAGTTGAGCTGGCTCAGCACCAGTCCAATGCCAGCCAGCTCTTCTCTCCGGCCTATCTCGCTTTGCAGGGTGTGCTCTCATCCCGGGAAATGCAATTGGACGTGGCCAGGCGGTATGTGCAGGAAGCGGAGAAAAAGAATATAGGCCTTTTGGCCCATTGGATTACGCTTCAGGCCAGGTTGTGGGTGGACCGAAAATTGAGTGACTGGGATCGGGATCAGCTCTACACCGACTTCCAGAAAGTCCTCAGGCACAACATGAAGTGGTTGACTTTCGAGCTTGGAACCCTGCTGGAAAAGGAGGGCAGGAAAACCTTCGCCTCGGTCGAGGCTAAAACTGTGGCCCAGCTGCGCCTGCAGAGCAATATGACCCCAATGGCCGATGTTTTGCAGCAATTAGAGCCCTGGCAGCAGGCCCTGCACGCTTTGCAGGAGATCGCCGGGAGTTCCGAAGCCCAGGACTCCTCCCCGGAATATCGTTTGGTCTGGCTGGTCGAGCCAAGGCGGGATGGCAGTGTTGAGCTGCAACCCAAGCTGCAGAAGCAAAAGGCCAAAGGGCAGTGGACCAAGGGCCGGAATGTGGCCCTGAGCAAGCTGTATCACCAGACCGGGGAAATGGACTTTCTCACCCTAGAGGATCAAAACATCCTCAGGGCCTTGAGATATTCTTCCGGCTCCTACGGCCAGAATTGGTACACCTTTGATTCTCAGAAAGTCTTGCCCACGCTGGTGGGACATCCCAGGCTTTTTCTGTCCTCCACCCCGGAGATTCAAGTAGAGTTTGTCCAGGGTGAGCCGGAAATAAAGGTCGAAGAGTCCCCAAAGGGCTATATCCTGTCCATGAACCCGGACATAAAGAAAGACACCACCTGCCAGGTTATCCAGGAGACCCCAACCAGGTTCAAGGTTCTGCAGGTTACCCCTGAGCACAAGCGCATTGCTTCCATCTTAAGAAACAGCAGGTTTTCTGTGCCCAAATCCGGATATGAGGAGCTGGTCCGGACGGTATCTTCCCTGTCTACCCTGGTTACTGTGCATTCCGATATCCAGGATCTGGCCGGTCATGCGGTCCAGGTTCAAGCCGATTCCCGGCCCTGCGTGCAGATCACCCCGGCCGGCAGCGGCTTCCGGGTGGAGATGACCGTCAGACCCCTGTCCGCCTCCGGACCGGCTCTCAAACCTGGATCGGGCCAGACCAGTCTTCTGGCTGAAGTACAGGGCCAGCGCATGCACACCACCCGGGACCTGGAGGAGGAAAAAGCACTGGCCCGGTCCGTGGAGCAGGCGTGTGCCGGCTTGGCCGGAGGGGAAGATGACGATTTGTCCTGGACCATTGCCGATCCAGAGTCCTGTTTGCAGCTGTTGACCCAGCTGAAGGAGCTGCAGGACCAGGACCAGATTTCCATCCTGTGGCCGGAAGGGGAGAAGCTGACGGTGACCAGACGCATCTCCCTGTCCGATCTGCATCTGAAGCTGGGCAACAAGCAGAGTTGGTTGGAGATGAGTGGGGAGGTGGAGGTGGACCAGGATACGGTGCTGGAGCTGCGAGACCTGTTGCAGGCAGCTCCCTCCTCCAGGTTCGTTCCCCTGGATGAAAACAGGTACGTCGCCTTGAGCCGCAGTCTGCGCCGCCGTCTGCAGGAGCTCAAGGAGCTGTCCGAATCTCAGGCCAAGAGCGTGAAGCTGCCGGCCAGCAGCGCCCTCTTCCTGGACGGCCTGGAGCAGGAAGTGGGCAGCTTCGAGGGCGATCAGGCCTGGTCGGAGCGGCGGAAGGCCATTTTGGAAGCCAGAGAATACATCCCGGTCCTTCCTTCCACCCTCAAGGCCGAATTTCGGGATTATCAGATTCAGGGCTATCAGTGGCTGTCCAGAATGGCCCGCATGGGCCTGGGGGCCTGCCTGGCCGATGACATGGGCCTGGGCAAGACCCTGCAGGCCCTGGCCCTGATCGTGGAGCGGGCTCCGGAGGGTCCGGGCCTGGTTATAGCCCCGACCTCTGTGTGCTCCAATTGGGTGGCCGAATCTCGGCGTTTCGCCCCTACCCTTGAGCCTGTCCTCTACGCGGGCAAGGACCGGAAGGAGGTCTTGAGCCGCCTGGGACCGTTTCAGGTCCTGATCTGCAGCTATGCCCTGCTTATGCAGGACAGTGAGGACTTGACCCAGGTCTTTTGGCAGACCCTGGTTCTGGACGAGGCCCAGGCCATCAAGAACTGGGGCGCCAAGCGGACCCAGGCGGCCATGCAGCTGCAGGCCGGTTTTCGGATGGCCACCACCGGCACTCCCCTGGAAAATAACCTCAGTGAGCTGTGGTCCCTGTTTCGATTTCTCAATCCCGGGCTGCTGGGACCCAGAAAGCGCTTTCACGAACGGTTTGCGGTTCCAATACAGAAATATCGGGATCAGGAACGAAGAAAGGTTTTGCAGAAAATCATCCGCCCTTTTATCCTCCGCCGCCTGAAGTCCCAAGTCATGGAGGAGCTCCCGGCCAGGACGGAAGTGAACCTGCGGGTGTCCTTAAGCCGGGAAGAGGCGGCCCTCTATGAGGCCGTGCGGCAAAATGCATTGGAAAAATTGGAAAATACTCAGATGGAGCCCGGGCAGAAACACTTTCGCATCCTGGCTGAGCTGACCAGGCTGAGGCAGCTGTGTTGCCATCCCCAGCTTGTCTTTCCGGACAGCCGGGTAACCAGCTCCAAAATGGCCCTCCTGGAAGAGGTCGTCTTCGAGCTGTTGGCAAACGCACACAAGGTCTTGATCTTCAGCCAGTTTGTCAAAAATCTGCACCTGGTTCAAAAACGTTTGGATCAGATGGGGGTTGGATACAGGTATCTGGACGGAAGCACTCCCGCCCAGGCCCGGGAACAGGAGATCGCTGCCTTTCAGGCCGGGAATGGGGATGTTTTCCTGATCAGCCTCAAGGCCGGGGGAACGGGCATCAACCTGACAGCGGCCGACTATGTCATTCATCTTGATCCCTGGTGGAATCCGGCAGTGGAGGATCAGGCCGCCGATCGGACCCATCGCATCGGCCAGAACCGGCCGGTCACTGTGTACCGACTGGTTGCCGAAAACACGGTGGAAGAAAAGATTGTCCGCCTGCACGCAGAAAAGCGGGATCTGGCCGACAGCCTTTTGGAGGGCAGCGATGTCAGTCATCAGGTGGATGCCGAGGAGTTGATGCAGCTCTTGCGACATGATGGGGCCTGGAGCTGAATGGACAAGGCAGGAAGATATTGTCAACGCGGAGGAGGTATGGACTTCACCCAGATCATGGAACAGCTGAAACAGGCCTCACCGTTTGAGCTGTACAGATTAAATGAAGCTATTTATAAGCACTTGGAGGATGAACAAACTATAGCCCAGATCAAGTGCAGGTTGGCTCCCGGGCAGCTGATCAACTATTTTGACCGGGGAGAGAACAGGCTTATTGAAGCCAGAGTTATCAAGCTGAACCGAACCAGGGTCTTGGTCCAGCATGTCCACGACTTAAAAAAATGGAATATACCGTACTATTTCGTGAATGTGGACGATATTGATCCTGATATAAAGCCCGGCCCGGAAAAGAAAGGGCTCTCCAAAAATCAGCTCCAAGTTGGGGCAACCGTCGGCTATTTGAGCCGCCAAAACCGTGAAGTGTACGCCAGGGTCTTAAGGTTGAACCAAAAGACGGCCACAGTTGAGGTCTTATCGGACGGCTCCAGATGGCGAGTACCCTACTCCTTTCTTTTTCCAGTCCTGGATGCACATATCGTTCAGGATAAGCTGGAAGAATACAAAAAATAGCCCATAAAAAATAACGAATAACAGGCCCGCCAGCGGCAAGGCTGACCCCTGATTCCAGATTCCAGCCATCCGGCGAGTGCAAAAGAAGTTTTTGTACTCGTGTCCCCCTCCCCCTTGCCAATTTGCTTAAGATAAGATAAGTTGCCGGGTAAAACATCCTGCCCAACCACCTGGAGGCAGCTATCAGGCTGTACACTGTATTCGAGCGCATCGTCTGGTTGCACCATCGGATTCAACAGGAGCGGTGTCCCAACCTGAGGACCCTGGCCAATCACTTTGAGGTTTCCGAGCGATCGGCCCAAAGGACCTTGACCTTTCTGCGGGAAATCAAGATGAGGGTTATGTCCTTCGGAGCGGACGTGGTGGTGTCGAGCCGGAAGAGCTGCGCCGGGAGGTGGTCGCAAAAGCTCAGAGGATGGCTCGTATATATTCAACTTGAGGGCTCCAACTTCACAAGCCAACACATAACGACACGAAATGTTGGGTTCGGTGTGATAGGTCGGGAGTTGCAAAAAGCCGATTGAATATTGGCCTGTCTATAGTCATTGCGAGGAGTTTTCGACGAAGTAATCTTTTTGTGAGACACTTCCTAAATATGGAAAGTTTCTGGCGGTATTCTTAATTGAATTGGAGGTTACGCATGGGCACTTTTCAAAGATTTGAAGATTTGCCGGTCTGGCAGGAAGCCATCAAACTGGCGGATGAAGTGTACAATATGACCGAGTGCAAGGAGTGGAAAGGCAGTTATAGTCTGCGGGACCAAATAGAAAGGGCCTCTTTGTCGGTATCCAACAACATCGCTGAAGGTTTTGAGCGCGGAACCACCAATGAGCTGCTTGCGTTTCTGTATATCGCCAGAGGATCTGCCGGAGAAGTACGTTCTATGCTTTGCTTTCTGGAACGCCGTCAGGCGTTTGCTAATTTCAAATTTGAAATCCAAGGCAGAAAGCTGCTCCCGCCAGCTCAGAGCTTGGGCCGACCATTTGCAAAATTCCCAAATCAAAGGCCAGAGGCACCTGAACGAAAAGTCCAGGAAAGAATACCAATCCAAAAAGGATTATGCGGATTTCCATCAGGAGCTCTTGGACAAACTCCCTGCCGGGCATCCGTTACGTAAGAAGAGGTGATACGTTATATTACAGCCTGTCCATCTCATCAGGTTCTGTATCAGGTACCTTGGCCAGGAGGTTCTCAAGGGCTTTGTGGTCGCCTTTGGCAGCCCGCTCTTGCAGTTAATCTGCGGTCAGCAAGGCGGAAAGCTTTTCAGAGACCGCGAAGGTGATGAGTTGATTCATGGAAACGCCTTCTTTCCGGGACACTTCTTTGAGAAAGAATGATTTGAGATTGTGGAGAATACAATGAACTTTTATGCCCACACGCTTGACGGCCGTCCCAAGAGTGAATGGCAGCTCCTTGAAGAACATTTAGACAATGTAGCCGAGCTGGCAGCCAAACATGCAGAGGCCTTTAGGGCCGCAGATTGCGGGCACGCTGCCGGAAAGATTCACGATGGGGGAAAATATAGACCGAAATTCCAGGATAAATTGATTGGCCAGGCAAGCTTTAGGGTTGATCATAAAAGTATCGGAGCCAAACTGGCCTGGGACCATTTTGGACAAATCGGGACGCTCTTAAGCTATTGCATCGCCGGGCATCATGGCGGACTTCCCAACTATGCCCATTCCCAGACAGACAGCAGTGCCTCGCTTAAGGATATTTTGGAACTGGCCAGGCAAATACCGGAAAAGGCATTGGACCTCATGCATGGCATTACTCAGCCCACCCTGCCCTTTCAGCCTCAAAACGCCTTCCAAATCGCCTTTTTTTGCCGCATGCTTTTTTCTGCTTTAGTTGACGCAGATTTCTTGGATACCGAACAATTTATGGAACCGGAAAGATTTGCCGCGAGAGCTTCCGGCCCACCGCTGGCAAAATTGCTCCATCCCCTGAATTCAAAACTTGCCGGGTTTGTGACCCAAGGACGCATCAACCAATTGCGCAAGGAGATTCTGGACCGGTGTCGGGAAAATGCATCCCTTGGGCCAGGGCTGTTCACTCTCTCTGTACCCACTGGAGGGGGCAAGACGCTGAGTTCCATGGCCTTTGCTTTGGAGCATGCCCAAAAGTATGGGCACCGCCGTGTTATTTATGTTATCCCCTATACCTCGATTATCGAACAGAATGCCAAGGTCTTTCGGGAGATTTTTCCGACCAATGCAATTATTGAGCACCACAGCAATTTTGATGAACGATCACTTCCGGAAGACAGTGATCAATTCGGAGTTGGCTTGAGGCACCGCCTGGCCTGCGAGAATTGGGATGCCCCTGTAGTGGTGACCACCAATGTCCAGTTCTTTGAATCATTGTATGCAGCAAAGCCCTCCAGATGCCGAAAGCTGCACAATATAGCTGGATCAGTGATCATTCTGGATGAAGCCCAAATGTTGCCTACTGAATATCTTAAGCCGTGCCTGCGAGCTTTAGAGGAATTGTCAGAGAATTATCAGGCAAGTGTTGTGCTGTGTACTGCCACCCAGCCGGCTTTGAAAAAACGCGATGAATTCAAGCATGGCCTGGAGGGAGTACGGGAGATCGCACCGGACCCCAAGCGAATGCACCAGGAGTTTTTGCGGACCTGCTTGGAGGATGCCGGAACACTCAAACTTGGAGACGTAGCCGAGCTTATCCGGGATAAAGAACAGGTATTGTGTATCGTCAACACCCGGACCCGGGCCAGCGAGCTGTTTGACTTAGTTTATGAGGAGCCTGGAGCGCGGCATTTAAGTGCCTTGATGTGCCCGGTCCACCGGTCAGAAGAGCTGAAAGAGATCAGAGAAGTATTAAAAAATGGTGATCCATGCCGGGTGGTGAGCACCCAGTTGGTTGAAGCTGGGGTGGATGTAAGTTTTCCGGAAGTGATCCGGGAAATGGCTGGATTGGATTCTATTGCCCAAGCTGCAGGACGCTGCAACAGAGAAGCGGAGCTGAAGGATTTGGGAAGAGTGACAGTGTTCACTCCTGAGGAAGGACTGGCTCCAGCCTTTAAGCAAGCTGCCGGAAGTGCCCAGAGCACTCTCAGGCATTATGGGCATGACCCTTTTGCTCCCGAAGCTGTAGAGTTCTTTTTCTCAGAGACATATTGGCTCCAGGAACAGCTTTTGGACAAAAAGCAGATTCTGGATGAATTCAAGGTGCCGGCCCCGAACTGGGCTTTTCGGGATGTAGCTAATCGGTTCCGCTTAATTGAAAATGTTATGTATCCGGTCATCATCCCCTTTAACCAGGAGGCGGAAAGCTTGATAGAACGGCTGCGTTTTGCCGCCGCAGCAGGGGGTATTCTGCGGGAACTTCAGCATTATACGGTCCAGATTTATGCCCATCAACTTGCAGCCCTGGATGGGGCTGGAGCAATAGAATATGTCGATGAGCAGTATCCTGTGTTGATCGACAAAGAACTTTACAGTCCGCAGCAAGGGCTCAAGGTCCCAAGAGAACCGAAAAAATCAGAGGATTTTATTTGCTGACAGCCAGTATTCAGCAAGGAGGGAGAACGTGGCACACGGAGTTCAGTTGAGAGTGTGGGGGAACTATGCCTGCTTTACTCGCGCTGAGATGAAGGTCGAGCGCGTCAGCTATGACGTCATGACTCCTTCTGCGGCCCGGGGCATTCTGGAGGCCATTTATTGGAAGCCGGCCATTTGTTGGGTGATTGATCGGATTCACGTCATGAAACCCATTTGCTTCGACAATGTGCGGCGAAACGAGGTAGAGTCCAAGATTCCGATTAAGGGATCAACCGGGGTGAATGCAGCCATGAAAGACGGCAAAACACCACTGCGGCTGTATGTCGAGGACAGTCGCCAACAGCGGGCAGCCATGGTGCTCAGGGATGTGGAATATATAATAGAAGCCCACTTTGAGTACACAAATGGTGAGGACTGCAATGACGGAAAGCATTTGGACATGTTCAATCGACGAGCAGCCAAGGGACAATGCTTTCACCGTCCATATCTGGGCTGCCGGGAGTTTGCTGCCTTTTTTGAGCCGGTGCAAGGGCAGATCCCGGAGTCTGCATTGACTGGAGAAAGAGATTTGGGCTGGATGCTTTATGATATTGACTACCAAGAAGACATGGCCCCGATTTTTTTCCGGCCAATCATGGAAAACGGTATTATTGATTGCCGCAATCAGAAGGCGGTGGCCAAATGATTCTGCAAGCACTCAATAATTATTATGAACGGTTGCGGGCTGATCCAGAGGTGGATGTATCTGATTTTGGATTTAGCATGCAGAGAGTTCATTTTTGCCTGACATTAGACAAAGAGGGCAATCTGGTTGGTGACCCGATTGATTTACGCCAAGACGGCAGAGCCTTGCGGATCGAGGTCCCGGGGCCGGTTGAGCGAACTGTAGGGGTGCTTGCCAACTTTGCCTGGGACAACACCGGCTATGTTTTGGGTGCAGATAATAAAGGCAAGCCAGAGCGGACTCAGAAGACACACGAGGCTTTTAAAGCTCTTGCAAAGGAAGTGCTCAAAGATATTGATGATGAAGGAGCAAGAGCCTTACTTGCTTTTCTTTCTCAGTGGACTCCGGAAAACGCAGAGTCACTTCCCGGATGGGAAGAGATGGTAGGAATGAATGTGGTTTTCCGTCTTGATGGGAATCGTCAATTCCTTCACCAGAGGTCAGCTTTTCGGAATGCGTGGCTGAATTATTTGGCCTCAGCTGGATGTGAGCATACAGGGATGTGTCTTGTAACCGGTAAAGAGAATGCCCCAATCCCATACATCCATTCTCCAATCAAGGGAGTTCCAGGAGCACAAAGTAGAGGGGCTGCCCTGATATCATTTAATTTTGATTCAGCTATCTCCTTCGGAAAGAAACAAAATCTCAATGCCCCAATTTGTGAGCAGGCTGCCTTCGCCTACACCACAGCCTTGAACACTTTGCTTGCTTCAGGAAGCCATCGCAAGGTGCAGATAGGAGATACCACAGTTGTCTTTTGGACAGATGTTCCTGTGGCTGCTGAGGAATTCTTTGGCTTGGCTGTGGGCGGAAAAGAAGCCGAAGACCAGAAGATGGCCAAGGAGATAGAGCAATATTTGCGAACTGTAGTCAAAGGGCATTATCCTTATGAGCTGGGGGAAAGAGATACAGCTTTCTATGTGCTGGGACTCTCACCGAATGCAGCCCGGCTTTCAGTCCGTTTCTGGTATGTTGGGACTGTGGGCAAAATGGCTGAGAACATAGGTGCTCATTATAAGGCACTCAGCCTGCAGCGCAGTTTTGAAAATGATCCAGAATATCCCCGTCCATGGTGGCTGTTAAAAGAGCTGGCTCCGCAGCGTGATTCCAGGCATATTCCATCCCTTTTGGCTGGCCAGCTCGTCCGGGCTATTGTGCACAATCAGCTGTACCCCAGAACACTCTTGACCACGGTTATGAGCCGTATCCGAGCCGACAAGCAGGTCAATTATTTACGGGCCTGTATCATCAAGGCGTATCTCATCCGAAATGCACAAAAGGAGATAGCTATGGGTTTGGACAAGGACAATACTGATATTGGGTACAGGCTGGGAAGGCTGTTTGCTATTGTTGAACATATTCAAAATAATGCCGTCCCTGGGGCAAATGCTACGGTAAGAGACCGTTTTTTTGGGGCGGCTGCAGCAACCCCCCGCAGAATTTTTCCGGTCATCTTGAAAAACGCTCAACATGGGCTGGCTAAAATCCGTAAGGAAAAACCGGGCTGGGCAATTACCCTGGATAAATCACTGCAAGAAATACTGGATAACGTTGATCCCAAAAACGGATTTCCAGCAACTTTGTCCCTGGAAAAGCAAGGCATGTTTGTTCTCGGCTATTATCACCAGAGGCAGGATCTGTATACCAAACAAGAAAACAAAACAGAGGAGTAAGACATGACAGGCATTCAAAACCGCTATGAATTTGTATACTTCTTTGACGTTGAAAACGGAAATCCCAACGGAGACCCGGACGCAGGGAACATGCCGCGTATTGATCCGGAAACTGGGCACGGTTTGGTCACAGATGTTTGCCTCAAACGCAAGGTCCGGAATTTTGTGGATATTGCAAAAAACAGTGAGAATGGGTTCAATATATATGTGGCTGAAAAGGCTGTTTTGAATCAGACGAACGAGATGGCTTACAAAGCATTGGAGTTGAAGCCTGAAAAAAAGAAGTTGCCCAAAAAATGGGAAGACGCTCGAAAAGTTACCCGATGGATGTGCGATAATTTTTTTGATGTCCGCACTTTTGGCGCAGTCATGACCACTGAAGTAAACTGCGGGCAAGTTCGCGGTCCGGTTCAATTTACATTTGCCAAAAGCATTGAACCAATTGTCCCAGCTGAAGTCAGTATTACCCGGATGGCAGTTACCAATGAGCGAGACTTGGAAAAAGAGCGAACAATGGGTCGCAAGCACATCATCCCCTATGCCCTATACCGAGCTGAAGGGTATATATCCGCCCATCTGGCCGATGGGGACAAAGGGACCGGCTTTTCGGAAACAGACCTTGACCTTCTCTGGCAGGCCCTGGAGAATATGTTTGATCATGATCATTCCGCAGCCAGGGGCAAAATGAATGCACGAGGCCTTATTGCCTTCAAGCACGACTCCAAATTAGGCAATGCCCCGGCTCACAAGCTCTTTGACCTGGTCAAAGTCGAAAGAGCCACTGATCCCAATATTCCGGCCCGTTCTTTTACGGATTATCAGGTCATAGTGGATGAAGCCAATGTTCCTCAAGGGGTCACAATGGAACACAAAATTTAGGATCGCTTTGGAGGCTAGCAGTGCCTGAAGAACAAAAGAAATCCCAGCTTATTCCTCCCCATGGCGGGTATCAGGAGCTGAAGTCCTATATCGAAAACGCCCCGCCCGAAGTTGCGGCCAATACCATGATTTTCCTCATCCACCAGACCAACTTCCTGTTGGACCAGCAACTGCGGGCTCTGGAGAAAGAGTTCCTGGAGGAAGGAGGATTCACGGAGCGGCTCTATCGGACACGGATGCAGGCGCGTTCCAGGGGGAAGGGCAAATGATCGGTGAAGAAGCTGAGATTCTTCCCCTCTCTGCTTTGCAGCATTTTCTCTATTGCCCTCGGCAGTGTGCCCTTATCCACATTGAAAAAGTGTGGGAGGAAAACCGGTTCACTGCCGAAGGACGGATACTGCACACCAGGGTGGATTCCGGGGATTCAGGAACACGCGGCCAGGTGTCTGAGGACAGGGCAGTCCCGATTCGCAGCCAAAGTCTTGGGCTCTATGGGGTTGCGGATGTGCTTGAGATGCGGCCAGGTTCGGGCGGGAAAAGCGTTCCTTTTCCGGTGGAATACAAACGGGGTAGCCCCAAGATTGAGCATTGGGACAGGGCTCAGCTTTGTGCCCAGGCTCTGTGCCTGGAAGAAATGCTTGATGTGAATATTTCGGCAGGAGCGATTTTTTATGGTACCCCTCGCCGGCGGGAAAAGGTGGCATTTGACCTGGAGCTTCGAGAGCTGGTCCAGACAAGCTGCCAGCAAATGCATAAGCTGATTGAGGAAGGAATTACACCACAGGCAGAATATGGACAGCGGTGTCGAGGATGTTCCTTGGCCCGGACGTGTATGCCCAGACTGGGCAAGAAACAAAGAGTGGAAAACTATCTCTTGAAAGGATTGCAGGAGTGAAGAAGCTGCTGAATACCCTGTATGTTACCTCCCAGGGCAGCTATCTGTCCAAGGATGGGGAGTGTATTGTCGTCAAGTCGGCAGAAGGGGACAAAAAACGTTTTCCGGTACATGTCCTTGACGGTGTGGTTTGTTTTGGCAATGTCCTATGCAGTCCTTTTCTCATGGGGCATTGCGCTGAAAAGGGTTTGTCACTGTCTTTTCTGACCGAAAGGGGTCGCTACCTGGCAGCAGTCCACGGACCACAAAGCGGAAATGTCCTCTTGCGGCGGGAACAGTACCGGCAGGCTGATGATCCTGATTCTGCGGCCCGTGTTGCTCGGGGTGTTGTAGCTGGCAAAGTGGCCAATTCCCGAGCGGTCCTCAGACGGTGTTTGCGGGATTATCCGGATCGGGTGAATGTGGAAAGAGTGCAGGCAGCCGTAAGTGTTTTGGATGGTTGTGCCCATCGCTTACGGTCTCCGGTTGGTCTTGATGAAACTCGGGGTCTGGAAGGCTTGGCCGCAAATACTTACTTTGGCGTGTTTGATGAATTGGTGTTGAGCAGCGACCAGGCCTTTGCTTTCAACGGCCGGGTTCGCAGACCTCCCTTGGATAATGTGAATTGTCTGCTGTCTTTTGTGTATACCCTGTTGGCCCATGACGTCCGCTCGGCATTGGAAGCTGTCGGGTTGGATCCTCAAGTCGGTTTTCTACACCGTGACCGGCCTGGCAGGCCTGGTCTGGCCCTGGATGTGATGGAAGAGTTCCGTTCCTTCCTGGCGGATCGCTTGGTACTTTCGCTCATCAATCGGGGGGAGGTGGAAGCCAAAGGGTTTACTACAAAAGAAAGCGGAGCTGTGTTCATGGATGATGATACTCGCAAAACAGTGCTTACAGCCTGGCAGAAACGAAAAGCAGACGAAGTAACGCACCCTTTTTTGAAGGAAAAGATATCATTGGGCCTTGCTTTTCATATTCAGGCCCGGTTATTGGCTCGTTATCTGCGGAGAGATCTTGATGGCTATCCACCTTTCTTCTGGAAGTGACGTATGATGGTCCTGGTCAGCTACGATGTCAGCTTTGAGGATCCAGACGGTAAACACCGTCTGCGCAAGATTGCCAAGGTGTGCAAAAATTATGGACAGCGTGTTCAGTACTCCGTTTTTGAATGCGTTGTCGATCCAGCCCAGTGGACTGCATTTCGACACCATCTGCTGCAGGTTTACGACGAGGAAAAAGACAGCTTGAGGTTTTATTTTCTGGGCAAAAACTGGCAGCGCCGAGTTGAGCATCATGGAGTCGGAGTCGGATACGATCCGGAAAAGGATGTTTTGATTCTATAATTCGCGAATCCCAAGCTGTCGGCATTTTCCTGGGATGTTCGCGGAAATATGTTCTTCAGGTATTCAAAACTGTTACAGCGAGAGTCCCTTGTTGTCAGGCAACAGAGTCAAGCAAAAGCGGACGGTCCGCGAAAATAGTGCGCTAAAGCATTGCGGCCTCTGGACTCAGAGGGTCGCGGTCGCCCCCTGCGCGGGGGCGTGGATTGAAACTTGCAAGGGCGGAGGACCGCCAGGAAAACATAGTCGCCCCCTGCGCGGGGGCGTGGATTGAAACAGCCACAGCTTTAGCTTCATCAAAATCACAACTGGTCGCCCCCTGCGCGGGGGCGTGGATTGAAACATGGGCCCACAGGAATGCACACTTGGGTATCTCCGTCGCCCCCTGCGCGGGGGCGTGGATTGAAACGACTATGGCATCCCGGATCTCCTGGGCCTCTTGTCGCCCCCTGCGCGGGGGCGTGGATTGAAACAAAGTCGCTTATTCTATATACAATAGATTTTGCAGTCGCCCCCTGCGCGGGGGCGTGGATTGAAACTGATGGCTGAGGTGTTCGGGATTGTGTGTTTAATCGTCGCCCCCTGCGCGGGGGCGTGGATTGAAACCCGCTTGCAGAGATGTGTGGAGAAACGGGGCGGGTCGCCCCCTGCGCGGGGGCGTGGATTGAAACACTGCTAAGGCATCGAGCCATGTACTTTTACCTGTCGCCCCCTGCGCGGGGGCGTGGATTGAAACATGTCTGATAAACAAACCCTCAAGCCCTGCGCCGGGTCGCCCCCTGCGCGGGGGCGTGGATTGAAACCTCAACCGGGTCAAACCCCTCCGGCAGATAACCCCGTCGCCCCCTGCGCGGGGGCGTGGATTGAAACCACGAAGACCAGGTGGAGGAACCAATGGTTGAAGTCGCCCCCTGCGCGGGGGCGTGGATTGAAACAATACCGGGACTGAGTTTCGTGGTGAAAGTATTAAGGTCGCCCCCTGCGCGGGGGCGTGGATTGAAACAGCGAAATAAAAGAATGGTTTGCCATTGATACTGTGTCGCCCCCTGCGCGGGGGCGTGGATTGAAACA
>CAZUER010000101.1:0-15281 GCA_964619345.1 uncultured Desulfohalobiaceae bacterium | reverse complement strand
TGCTGCCTTTTGTACGAAATGCGAAAGTTAATCCTTGTTTCATACGAGGTTTCAGGTGTCAGGAAAATCAAGAGAGTATGAGAAAAGCTTCTATTCTTGACTGAAACCAGAAACCTCGTATGAAACAAGGTTTTAACTTGAAGAGGCCAGCCCTTGGGGCAAGGGCGGCCTACCTGCGAGCCGGGCTTTTCAGTAGGACGGGCTTGACCCCAAGCCCTGTCCCTCTGAGACAACAGTTTCATCCCGGATCAAACTGGCGGCCGCCGCCAGAGGCGGGGCTGAACACAGGACACTGAAAGCATTGTAAGAAAGCGGAGCGATATGCCTATTCATCAACGCAAACACGAAACCAAGCAGGGCCCCCTGGATGCGGCCAGGCACCGCAGCAAACAGCGGGAGGCGATCAAGAGGGGCATGCGGGATATTGTGGCCGACGAGAGCATCATAACCAGACGCAAGGATGAAAAGGTCAAGGTGCCCATCCGGGGCATCAAGAGCTATAAGTTCAAGCATGGCTCCCCGGACGGCCAGGGCGCCGGCGTCGGCCAGGGCCAGGGCCGGCCCGGAGACGTGATCGGCCGCAAGCCCGGCCGGGGCAAACCGGGCCAGGCCGGGGACCAGCCGGGTGAAGATTATATTGAAAGCGAGATCGAACTCAGCGAACTCATCCAGTACATGCTGGAAGACATGGGGCTGCCCAACCTGGAGACCAAAGAGGTGGCCAAGTTGGTCACTCCTGAGGGGTGGACCTTTAAAAATATCTCCAAAACGGGCCTCAGGCCCAACATCGAAAAGAAACGCACTCTGCGGGAAGGCATAAAACGCCTGATTCACTTCATCGAAGAGCTGAAAAGGGAGACCGGTCGATCGGAAAAGGACTGTGAAACCGCTTTGGAATTGGCCCAGGGGGATATCAACCAGGCCCTGGAAATGCTCCGGGATCCGGGCTTTGATCCTGAGCAGCATCTGGATGCCTCGGCCATTATCACTCAGGATGATTTGCGCTTTCGGACTATGGAAGAAGAAGAGGAATACCACTCCAATGCTGTTGTGCTGGCCATGATGGATGTTTCCGGTTCCATGGGCCTGGAAAAGAAGTACATTGCCCGCTCGTTCTTTTTCTGGCTGGTGGAGATCTTAAGGCACATATACGACAATGTGGAAATCAGATTCATCACCCATACCACCGAGGCCAAGCTGGTGGACGAGTATCATTTCTTCCACAAAGGAGAAAGCGGGGGCACTTTGTGCCACAGCGCCTTTGATCTGGCTGCGGATGTGGTTCGCAGTCAATATCCGGCTCATAAGTATAATGTCTACGCCTTCTTGTTTTCAGACGGTGACGATTGGAAACCAGAGCTCACGGTCAAGTCCCTCCGCCGTCTGCTGGAACTGGACGTCAATATGGTCGGCTATGGAGAGATCATGGAAAAGAGTGTTATGAGCAACCTCATGCGCCACGTGGAGGATGTCTTCTCTCTGCGGCCGGTGAGCTCCAGGCTGGACGACAGTGTGGTGGTCTCCCAAAGTGGCTCGCATCAGTTTCTGGCTGTGCTTTTCGAAGATGAAAAGCAGATCCTGCCCGCTATCAAGGAATTCTTACACAAGGAACGCTGGAAATGAGGATTGATCTATCGCGTCTGGAAAGGATCGATTCCCGGATCAGGGAAATTTTGCAGGAGTGGGGACTGAATGTGATCCCGGTGGACTTCGAGATCGTTCCGGCCCAGCGGATGTTCGAGATCATGGCCTATGGCCTGCCGGTCAACTTCCGGCACTGGTCCCGGGGCAGGGACTATGAACGGCTGCGGACTATTTATGAACATTCCGGAGCCGGACTGCCCTATGAGATGGTCTTAAACACCTCTCCGCCCAAGGCCTTTCTGATGGAAACCAATCCATTCGCCGTGCAGGTCCTGGTTATGGCCCACGTCTACGCGCACGTGGACTTCTTCACCATGAACGCGAATTTCGCAGATGTTTCCAGGGAAATGCCGGTCCAGGCCTATGAGGCGGCCAAGAGGTTTGATGCCTATGAGCAGAACTACGGTTTGTCCAGGCTGGAACCTTTGTGTGACGCCGGTCTGGCCCTGCAGTTCAATGTGGACCCGGAGCGCAAGATTGGGGAAAGCAAGGAGGAACAAATTGAGCGCCTGTATGGGCCGGAAAATCGGGAAGACTTCGGCGACAACGATTTCTACCGGCTCTACCCCAGGCAGAAGAAAAGGAGACCGGATTACAAGGAACTAGTGCACACCACTCCTCTGGAACCGGAGCGGGACGTTCTGGGTTATATTACAGCCCAATCGCCCAAGCCCTTGCAGGACTGGGAGCAGGACGTGCTTTCGGTTATCAGGGCCCAAGGGCTGTATCTATATCCCCAGATCAGGACCAAGATCTGCAATGAGGGGTGGGCCGCCTACTGGCACGAGCAGATCATGCACAAGCTCTTTGAGGAGAAAATTCTCTCATCTGAGGAGCATGGGTATTTCGCTCAGTACCATTCGGCTGTCTTGGCTCCCAATCCCTTTCAGCTCAACCCTTATCTGGTGGGCAAGAAGATATTCCAAGACATCAAAACACGCTGGGATACAGGCAGATTCGGCAAGGCCTGGCGGGAGTGTGATGACGCCTATCAGTTGGAAAATTGGGATACAGGGCTGGGGCAGGGAGAGAAAAAGATTTTCCAGGTCCGCAGCCTGTACTCGGACAGGATGTTCATTGAACACTTTCTGACCGATGAGCTGATCCACGATATAGAGCTGTATATTTACCACGAGCGATTGCGCCGCAACGGGGACAGGGAGCTGGTCATCGTGGAATCAAGACCAAATGTCATCCGGGCTCAGCTGAAAGAGCTCTATGCAGACGGCGGTCAGCCTCGTATCCTGGTCCAGAACGGGAACTATAGAAACCAGGGCGAGCTCTATCTGAAGCACATGTTTCAGGAAACCCCCTTAGATTATGAATACCTGCAAAAGACCCTGGAACACGTGTTTTTCCTCTGGGGCAGAAGCGTTCATCTGGAGACGGTGGATGTGACTCAGGACCGGACTGGGCGGATCTCCAGGCGTAAGGTGGTGCACCACTATGACGGGAAAAACCATACCCAAACCGATGTGTGCAGTGGTTCCACCTGTGCTTCCCGATCACACCGATAGAGAGGAGCTCACTTAGTTCCCATAGTCCCCAAGCAGGATCTCCTGCAGCATCCCGTTTTCAAAGATGAGGTAACGGATGAATTTGTTGGAACCTAAATTGTAGGTCCACTCCTCCACGGTCACATACTTTTCGGTGATAATGGGCTCCCGGGAGGTATCGTATTCCCGCCTTCGGTAAGCAAATGGGTTGGAGTGGTCCCTGACGATACGTTTTTCGTACCACCTGTCTACATAATCCGGCTCTCCACAAGCCGATCTGACCTCTGGTGCCCGGTCTCCCAAGGAGACAATCTCATTTCCGCAGTGCATGGACCTGACCGAGGTGTCTTGAGCCTGAGTCCAGGCCGGTAGAAAAAAGAGAAAGACAAGCCCTACAGAGAATAAACAGTGTGAACGATACATGATCGTCTCCAGAATTGAATATTCAAGATACGTACTCCTAGATTATATTGAAGAATATTTCACGACATGCTATCAAAACTCCTTGTTTTTGTTCAGCATCCATATCCCGGGGCCGGTTTGCCTGGCTGACTTGAGCACTCGCTTTTTGCGCAAGAAATTTGCCGCCCAGCGGATATCGCTTTGCCAGGTGTAAAAAAGCTCTCCGCTTTGTCTGAGTTCGCTTTCATAGTTATCCCAAACATACTTGCAGACAACAGGAATACGAGCAGAGCCGCCGTGTGCATCCAGGGCCTCGGAGACCAGAGGCAGTAGATCCTTTTTGGTCAGCATGGGGGTTATTCTCCCGGGTGGACGATCAATTACGTCTGGAATGTGGGCGGCCAACGATGAATTCTGGCCTGTCACATAGGTGAGACAGAGTAAACTTTTATCGGAAATCTGAAAGCGAAAGCGGGAAAGGCATTTTGGCAATCCGGCTTTCCGGTCTACGCTCCCAGAGCTAGGGTTTGTCTATTTTGAACAGCATTTTAGGTAACAGGGTCATGATTTGTCAACCTGCATGGCAGTTTTTCCAGAGTATATTGTATTCCGTAGTCGAGAATATTTTGGTGTAATCGAGTGGTGTGCTCGTTTCGTTGTAGTGATAGTTATTATTAGTATACTGTAATCAATTGCAGGATTTGATCTATTGAAGTTTCCCCCGTTTCTGCTTTTCGTAAGGCGATTTCTTCAATGGTTCGCATCCCTCCCTCTTGAGCCAACTTTCTGATTTCGTAATCGCTTTTATTGGTTAGTATTCCCCTCTTCACTCTCTCATCTGGAATGAGATACTCATAAACAATCGTCCTTCCTTTGTAACCAGTATAATTACATTCTTCACAGCCCGCACCATAACTGAAGTCTGCTTGTTCAACTGTCTGAATTGGATATTTACAGTCACGAATTTTTTCCATCCCATCTTTATCTGGAGTCTTGCAGGCAGGACAAACTTTTTTGAGCAATCTCTGGGCAGCAATACCTATAATGCTTGAAGATACCAGATATGGTTCAATTCCCATTTCATTAAGTCGGATAAATGCTTCTGATGCCGAATTTGTATGCAGGGTACTAATCAGCAGATGGCCGGTCAAAGCTGACTGAACAGCGATGCGGGCTGTATCTAAGTCTCTTATTTCACCAACAAATATGACATCCGGGTCATGCCGCAAGGTCTGGCGCAAGACCTTACTGAACGACAACCCAATGCTTTCCTTGACCTGAATTTGAGAAAATCCAGAAAGTTCATACTCTACAGGATCTTCGAGGGTAATAACATTTTTATTCAAGAATGTTGGTTCCTGGAGACATGCGTATATGGTTGATGATTTTCCACTTCCAGTAGGGCCTGTAACTAAGATCATTCCAAAGAGCTTCTTCAAAGATCTGCGTATCTGTTGCAGCTCATGATCAAGAAAACCCAACTGGTCCAAATTGTGAACGCCACTTTCCTTATCTAGAAGCCTGACTACCATGCTTTCCCCAAAAATAGTCGGCATACAGGAAAAGCGTAAATCAACGTATTTTTCCTCTACTTTGACCTTTGCCCGTCCATCTTGTGGAAGTCTATGTTCGGCAATATTCATGTTGCCCATAATTTTCATTCGGGCAATGACCGATGCAAGGCGCTCCCTGCCTAATGTCAACTCCTCTTGAAGCTCTCCATCTGCGCGCAGATATACTTTGACTTTCTGTCTTTCAGGAAGGATATGTAAATCACTGGCCTTTTTCATCACTGCAGCCTTTAATATATGATTGACAAGCTCGATAACAGGTTTTTCAGTACCACTGGCCTCACTGAGTTCATATTCGTACGTTTCATGGTCATTGGAGTATTCAACAGACTCCTCGACCAGTAATTTTTGCAGGTGTTCATTGGGCTGTGGCTTGGACGCTTTGTCTAAAAATTTGCCCAGATATGCCCCTGACTCTTGATCGTAGAATTCTTCTATGGCTTTTAAGATACTATTTTCAGAAGCTATGACTTCTTTGATATGTTTCTCAGTGTAAAAGGTGAGATCCTGCTTAATGTCAAGGGCTGTTGGATCAGAAAAGACAACTGTTAATTGGTTGTTTTTGACTTTTAAAGGAAAGATCTTTAGTTTTTTGGCCATTTCTTTGGGGATACATGCAAGAGCTGCGCGATCTATTAAGTGATCTTTTAGGTCAACATATGGCAGACCAAATTTTAAGGCTATTGCCAGGGTAAGCATTTCTTCATTCACGACTCCCATCTCCAGAAATATTTGCCCGAGACGTTTAGCCGCATCTCGTTTTTGTCTGTTCAGAGCCTCATGAACCTGACTTTGACTGACAGCTCCTGCTGCAACTAAGATTTCTCCCAGTTTTGATTCCAGCTTGACTTTTTGTTTTTTCAGTCCACTTTCAACTTCCTCAGGTGATGCCATCGCGTCTTCAATCAGTACTTCTCCAATTTTTTTTCGACGCAGATCTGATTGTTTGGACAACCCACGATCCAGCTCATCTTGGCTTATAAAGCCTTGTTGAAGCATTGTTTGGCCTAATTGTGTTTTAGAATGATATTGTTTATTAAAAGGGAATGGAATAAAAATCTTATAAAATCTGCTTTTATCATATGGAATAACAAAAATTCCACCTAAATCAAATTCATTATTCTCAAAATCAACAGAGTATTTTCCTTCATTATCAGTAATAGTGATAGTACCAGAAATATTTTGAGCAGTAATTCTTGACCAAAGATCTTGTCCTATAGAGGGAAGTGTTAATTGTTCATCAAATTCGTATACATAGTAAATTGCAGAAAGTTCTGTAAATGGTATATCTAAACGTTTTGTATGATCTTTGTAACCGCCTAGAACAATTGCTTTTAAATTTCTGTTTGTATGTTCTAGAGCCAAGAGTTCTCCCTTATGTATTGACTGATCATACATATGGATGAGAATTTTTTGTCTTTGATTCTCACCTTCATCAACAGGGGATGAGTGGGGAGTGATGCTTATCATTGTAAGCAGCTTGGACAAGGCCATTATAGCCTCCTCGTGTCTGATATTTTCGAGATATGGCGACAAAATGTGGATACACATTAACTGACATCAAGTCAAAAGTCAAAAATCAAAGAGTAATGCACGGAAGGAATAAAAAGTATTTTTGAGGTTGACTATGAATGAAAGTCGAATTTTCCAAAAAGTGATTTCCGGTGGTCAAACCGGTGCTGATCAGGGCGCGCTTGATGCTGCCTTGGAGATCGGGTGTCCATGTGGGGGCTGGTGTCCAATGGGTCGCAAATCTGAAGCCGGTCCGATTCCAGATAGATATCCGGTTACAGAACATTGCTCCGAGAGCTACCAGGCCAGGACCGAGGCTAATATCATTGATTCTGACGGCACTTTAGTTTTTACCTGGGGGGAGCCCACAGGAGGAACCAAAGAAACCATTGTTCTGGCTCAAGAGCATGGCAAGCCGTGTTTTGTCGTCGACCTTGAGGAGAGGGGGCCATTTCAACATCGGGATATGATCTGGGAGTGGGGTTGGGAAAACAATGTCTTTGTCCTCAATGTAGCTGGTCCAAGGGAAAGCAAGCATCCAGGAGTTTTTGCCATGGTGAAGGAAAGCGTCTTATCTTTGCTCACGAATCGTATGAACTGGAAAAATTCGGTTCGTAAGTAGGCCCTCGGCACTCACTTGCAGTTTCAACGGCACTGCACACTGCAAATACAAAAGTCTGGTCTCCAAGTGAGGGCCGGGCAAGCTTTCTTTGGAGTTAAGGCTCGTTGCATACCAGCTCCTCCTGGTCACCTGGAACTTCATCCTGTTGTTGAATCACCGTTATGTCTGGTCATCTTTTGATCACCGGCAAGAATACGGGCCAGATATATGCGACCGACATAAGCAGCACCGAAAGCCGCTGCCCAGGTGATTGCAAAGATGCCCCACCAAATACCCAGCAGGCCGACATTGAATTCCTTGGTCATCAAATAGAAAACGACGGCAGGAACCAGAATTTGGCGCAGGAGGCCCACCCAGACTCCAAACATCGGTCGCTTCACCCCTTGAAGAGCGGCCACGTGGACAAAGAGAACGACGTAGGCATACAGGACAAGGGCATCGATCCGCAGATATGTCGTCCCGATATTGATCACGGTTTGGTCGTCGGTGAAAAAGGACATCAACGGCCTGGCCAGAAGGAGAACCAGAATGGTCCCTACGACCATGATTCGGGCCCCATAGCTTAAGGCCACCCGCATGGACTCCCAGACTCGATCTTGGAGCCCAGCCCCTCTGTTTTGAGCCACAAGGCTCAGGGTGGCGATATTCAAGCCGATGCTGGGCAGAAGCACTATTTGCTCCACGCGCATAGCCGCACCATAGGCGGCTACAGCCACAGAACCGTAATCGCTGACAAAAAAAGTTATCACGTAAATGCCAAGGCCGATAGTCATGTAGTTGAGACTGGAGGGTAGCCCCTGCCTGACGATCTCTGAGATCACGCTCCACCTGGGCAGCAGATTTGAGGTTCGTTCCAGCCTGAGCAGACCGCTCTGCCAGGCCCTGAAGCTGAGATACAGGCCGCCTCCGAACTGGATGAGCACTGTTGCCAGGGCTACGCCCCCTATCCCCATGGCTGGGATTCCAAGACCACCGTGGATGAACCAGGGATCCAGAACGCAATTGGCTACGAATCCGGCCATGAGAAAGTTCCGGTGTGGACGGGTGTTTCCCTGGGCCTGCAGGATGGCGTTGCTCATGTACACCAGCATGAAGGCGGCTGCCCCGGCAAATATGATGTTCATATAGAGCAGGCAGAGGTGCAGGTACTGGCCAGAGGCCCCGAGGGATCGGAACAGAAATGGGGAGATCAAGATCCCGACACCGCTGACCATGATTCCGGCCCCCAGGCTGACTACGAGGCCCTGGACAGCCAGAACAGAGGCCTTGTTCCAATCCCTGGCTCCCAGGGCGTTGCCCATCAGAGCCGTTGCCCCCACCCCCAGTCCGCTCCCCAAAGCAATAATTAAGAAAAAAGCTGGAAAGGACAGGGACAGGGCCGCCAAGGCCTGGGTGGACACTCTTCCGGCAAAGAAAGTATCCACCACATTGTACATGGTGTGGAAAAAAAGGCCCACGCTGGCCGGAATGGCTATGTTCTTGACCAGAAAGGGTATGGGCCTGGCGGTCAGGTCTCCATCGCCGAGCTCAGTGGTCTGGGCCCTCCCTACATGTTCACAGCTTGCAGCATGGGAAGGCTCTGGACTTGAGGCACTCCCGCTGCCCACTGGGAGTTTTCCGCAGGACTGAATGGATCCCTGTTTTTTCGGCTTACGTTTCATGCCAGGGGGTGGCTTTGAAATCAATGTTCGTCTTCGGGGAGTGGTGGGACGAACAAAACCGGAATTTTGGATTGGCGCATTACCCCTTTGACTTTAGAGCCAAGGGAGTTGTGTTCCAAGAATCCTTCGCGGGCGCCCATGACAATCAGATCGCAACTGTTTTCCTCGACTGCGGACAGAATGGAATTGACGACATCTCCCTTGTCCACCAAAGTATAATAGCTGGGTAAGCCGCAATGTATGTCTTTGTTTCCGGATTTTTCGCATAGCTGCTGCAAGGCCGTATGAGTTATCTTTTCGGGGGACATTTTGTCGATCAAAATCTCTCGCGCACTCTTTTCCTGGTCTTTTTGCATCGATTCCCAGGCTCCCTGCCCCAAATAATCGTTCATGATCCGCTGGACATAAGGGGAAGCGTATGTTTCCTCGATGACATGCAACAAAAATAATTTGGCCTGATACTGAACTGCCAATGAAATGGAAGTCTCCAGGGCTGCACGACAGGACGGGGAAAAATTGGTGGCGAACAAAATGGATTGAACGGGTTGAAGCATTTGTACTCTTCCTTTTGTTATGGGTGATTTTGGTCCAGATGTTCCTTGGCCTAACTCTCATATACTCAAGCATGCTGGCCACTCAGAGAAACCAAAAGGGTCTATTGTGGTGATGAAGAAGCCCACCCGTAATATTGGCGAAGAAATAAGCGGCCGTCAAACCATAGGCAGGCATTTCCGGGCACTCATCGTAAATGCCTTCTTAATCTTGCTTTTTGACAACTTTCACCTTTGGGACATATCTTTTGGACAAGGGGGCCTGAATGCGTCCCATTCGCTGACCCGACCCCCAAACCCTTGTATGCAATGCCATCTGAAAACAGCCACAAAAAACCAGCGAGGGAAGCCATGTGGAGACATTATCTTGTTCTCATCACCGTCGTGTGCCTCACGTTTGTTTGTCTCGGACAGACGATCCAGGCAGATCAGAAACAGGTACTGACCGTCGGTTCCAAAATCGACACAGAAGGTGCGCTTTTGGGACAGATGATCATTTTGATGCTTGAAGACAACGGTCTGGCCGTAAAGGACAAAACCGAATTCGGCCCGACGCCCATTGTCCGTAAGGCCATTATGGCCGGGGAAATTGATATCTATCCGGAGTACACCGGAAATGGAGCCTTTTTCTTCAGCGGACAGGAGGCTGGGATATGGAAAAATCGTGATCAGGCCTATGACCGGGTCAAGACCCTGGATTATGAAAAAAACAAACTGGTCTGGCTGACTCCGGCCCCAGCCGACAATACCTGGGCTCTGGCCGTCCGGGAGGCGTTTGCCCGGAAACACAGCCTGACCACTCTTGCGGATTTGGCCCGGTACGTAAATGAGGGTGGTACAATCAAACTGGCCGCCTGTGAAGAATTTGTGACCCGAGAGGACGCCCTGCCTGCTTTTGAAAAGGCCTATGGCTTTTCCTTGCCGGACGGTGAAATGATCGTGTTTTCCGGATGCAATACGGCCCAGACTGAAAAAGCTGCGGCCCGCGGCACCAGCGGCGTGAATGCGGCCATGGCTTTTGGGACTGATGGCGCTTTGGCCGCCCTTGGCCTGCGAGTGCTTGAGGACGAAAAAGGCGTGCAGCCGGTGTATGCGCCCACCCCGGTGGTCCGGGAGGAGGTTTTTGAAACCTACCCCCAGATTGAGGAAATCCTGGCTCCGGTATTCAAGGCCCTTTCTCAACAGACGCTGCAGGACCTGAACTCCCGGATTGCCATCGGTGGACAGAATCCCAGAAATGTGGCCACTGAATTCTTGCAAGAAAACGGCTTCCTCTAGAAGAGGGCTGGAGTGCAGAAGAGCAGAACATCACGGGTCATTCTGGCAGGATCCGCAATTGGACTTGCGGGGCTGGTTTTGGGGGACTTTGTGATCAACAGACCGAACCGCTTGGCATCGGGCCAGGGCCTCTCCGTGTTCGAGGCCTTGCCGGTCTGGCAATGGGGGCTGTTGATCACCGGTTTTGTCTGTCTGGGAGGCGTCGCCCTGTTTCCCAAACGCAGGCTGGTCCTTGCGGCAATGGTATTGCCTGCGCTTTTGGCCCTGGGCCTGTTGTGGGTCCAGGGCGCAACCGCTTCGGCGCTTGTGCAGTCCGGCGGCCCATTCGCCAGGGTCTCCATTGGTTCCAGTCTGTGGATGGCCCTGTTGGGACTGTTCATTGTTTTTACCGACCTGCAGCAGCGGCTGGGAGCCAACACCTGGTTCCGGATGACCCTGGCGGGCGGTTTCATTGCCGCACTGGCGGGTCTGGTCTGCAGCGGAGCCTTAAGTGATGTCTCGTTATTGATGGAGTTTGCCAGCCGAAGTGAACGGTTTTTTGCCGAGCTGAAGGCCCATCTTATGATAACGGGAATGTCTGTCACCGGGGCCGCCCTGCTGGGGCTTCCGCTGGGAGTGTTACTGTTTAAGCAAAAAAAGCTGCGGGTCGGTGTCTTTTCGGTTCTGAATATGGTACAGACCGTGCCCAGCCTGGCCCTTTTTGGTCTGTTGATCGCCCCGTTGGCCTTTCTGGCGGCTAACTTCCCAGTTCTTCGTGACTTTCAGATAGGAGGCATTGGCTGGGCCCCTGCGGTTATCGCCCTGACCCTGTATTCTCTGCTGCCGGTGGTGCGTAATACCTTTTCCGGCTTTGAAACCGTGGATGAGGGGGTCCTTGAATCAGGCAGAGGCATGGGAATGGGCAGGGCAGCCATGTTTTTCCGGGTGGAGCTGCCCATAGCCGCTCCGATCATTCTCAACGGCCTGCGCATCGCCAGCATCCAGAATATTGGGAATACGGCGGTCGCCGCCCTTATAGGCGCGGGCGGATTCGGGGTATTTATATTCCAGGGTCTGGGCCAGGCCGCGACCGATCTGGTTTTGCTTGGCGCTGCTCCGACCATTCTTTTGGCCGTACTTGTGGATCAGCTCCTGCAGCTGATCATTCACCTCCTCGATAGTGGAATGCAGCCATGATTGTCCTGGAAAATATTGGCAAAGAATTCGGCGACCTGTTGGCCGTTCGCGATTTGAACCTGACAATAGAGCAAGGTGATTTTTGCTGTCTGATCGGCCCATCCGGGTGCGGCAAGAGCACGACCCTGAAGATGATCAACCGCATGGTGGAACCCTCCCACGGTCGGATCACGGTCAAAGGCCGCGATATTCGCAGTCTGCCGGCCGATAAGCTCCGGCGCAGCATGGGGTATGTCATTCAAAGTATCGGCTTATTTCCCCATATGACTGTCATGGACAATATCAAGGTTGTCCCCCGGCTCCTGGGCTGGGAAGCCCGGAAGGCCAATGCTCGGGCCAGAGACTTATTGGACCGTCTTGGGCTGGCCCCGGATGAATACGCTTCCAAAAAACCCGCCCAGCTTTCCGGGGGAGAGGCTCAGCGCGTGGGCGTGGCCCGGGCCCTGGCTGCAGACCCGGACATCCTGCTCATGGACGAGCCGTTTGGGGCTCTAGACCCTATCAGTCGGGAAAATCTCCAGAATCAGTTTTTGGACCTCCAAAACGAACTGAATAAAACGGTTGTATTTGTGACCCATGATATTGACGAGGCCGTCCGCCTAGGGTCCAAGGTCGCGCTTTTGCGTGACGGCGCCCTGGTGCAGTATGCTGCACCGGAGACCCTTCTGTCCTCGCCGGCCGACTCCTTTGTCAAAAAGTTCGTGGGCCTGGACAGAGCCCTGAAACGGCTCTCCCGGCTCTCGGCCAAGGACTTCATCCATCCGGCCTTATGGGTCCAGCGTCAGGCGTCATCAGACGTTGTGGAACAAGAGTTCAAACGGATGGAGAGAAGCGATTGCGCCCGGTACCTGTGGGTCACTGAATCCGACGGGCGTCTTATCGGCTGGATCGACGGCACGACCATGCACGGGACCGGGACTATCATGGACCGGGATCTTGTGGGTATTGATCCCGAAGACTTTTCAGTTTTCGCCCATTCCAGCCTGAAACATGCCCTGTCCCTGTTCGTCCAGCAGGGGGTGGTCTGTCTGCCGGTGGTGGACCGGGAATACAGGATACAGGGGGAGATTCGCCTTGCCGATGTCCTGCAATCGTGAATTAGCCGGGGTTTTGAATGCCGGTCGCATATAAACAGGCCGCAAAGCTTGGGGTTCCGGTACTGGCCCTGGTTTTTCTCGCTTCCTGGAGCGGGATATGGCAGTGGCTCCTGGCCCCTGTGTATCCCGGGCTGGAGGACTATCTCTACCCCAGGGTCGGCTTATGGCGGCTTATTTGGCAGCACCTGGTCATGGTCGGCATTTCCAGTGCGTTGTCCGTTTGTATCGGGATGGTTCTGGGCGTGTTCGTGACCCGAAGGGCCGGTCGCGATTTCTTGCCCACCGTGAACAGCCTGGTCTCCATTGGCCAGACCTTCCCTCCCGTGGCCGTGCTGGCATTGGCAGTTCCGGCGGTGGGCTTCGGGGCCAAGCCGACGATAATAGCCCTTTTTCTCTATGGGCTCTTGCCGGTGGTGCGCAATACCATTGCCGGTTTGCAATCTGTGAGCCCTGAGGTGCTTGAATCGGCCACCGGCATGGGCATGATCGAATGGCAACGCTTGTGGCAGGTCGAATTTCCCCTGGCTTTGCCGGTGATCATGACCGGCATCAAGATCTCAGTGGTTATCAATATAGGGACGGCAACAATCGGGGCGACCATCGGGGCTGGGGGGCTTGGAGCCCCGATCATCACCGGACTGGCCTCGGATAATCCGGCCTTTATTCTGCAGGGGTCAGTGCTTGCAGCCCTTTTTGCCATAATTGCCGATTTTGTCCTGGAACTGGTGGAGAACACTGTGGGCACCCTTTGGGCCAGCGGAGAGGAAGACTGACATAGCGATTTTTCCCTGTCCGGGGGCAGCGGCTTTTCCCCCGCAAACCCAACCGGATTTGATCCGTCAATTGGATATACGGAGTTGTTTTTTTGGAGGGTTCTTTTTGCGATATGTGAGATGTGTCAAGGCATTAGCAGTTTATCACCTGACCTGCGCCGCCGGGAACATATTTCTGGGGATACGTATTTTTAATGTCGGCCTTATGGATTGTACAGTGTGTGGGGCAGATCCAGCTTATATCATTGAGCATGTCCAATTCGCTGAAGCCGTGCAGGCCTCCGACAATGCTGCTCACCTTACCGAATTTTGAGGCAGCTTTGAGTATTGTGCCTAATCCCGGATGGGAGCATCCAGTTATTAATATCAATTCATTGTTTTCGGATATCAACAGGGATTGCTCGATCCCGCCCAGCTCCCCGGTGCTCAAAGCATTGTCTGCTACCTGTTGCGCATTGTTTACACTGACCACATTCTTATGCCTTAAAGAAGTCAATGACTTGGGCACATAGACCTGGGCCCGGCTGTTTATTTGCAGAAAGGTGTCCAGGCCCCCGGTATGGTCGAAATGGGCATGGGATATAAAGACTATATCGATGCTACGGGGATCGATACCCATAGTATCCATATTGTAGAGCAGAATTTGTCCCTTGGCTCCGGTATCAAACAGGATCTTGGGTATATATGGTCCCTCTATAACACAGGAGAAACCCCAATCAGGCAGCAAAGAGTCTAAGTATGCTGTGTTGTCGTATACAATGTGTATTTTCATGTTCATCATTGATTTCCTCCGATGAAAAGCCCACACTAAATTTTAGCGCATAAAGTATGAGTGTGCAAATAGCATAATAGCCTTGAAAGTTTGAGACAATGGCTTGACGGTCTGAGTTATATGCTCTATTTTAACTTGCATTTGAAATAAGGAGAAATCTTCATGGCATGTGATTTTCAAAGGACAGTGGCTGGGGTCGTTTCAGCAGCCGGGCTTCCCTGGAAGAGTTCACCGAGCTCAGGTGGATAAGCTCTCAGCTGTCGAAGCGGCAATATCCTTTTTAGACGGGACTGCAAAAAGTCGTCTTGGGTTCATTTGCGATAAAATTTGAAGCTATAACGCTTTGTCTTTACTGACTTCTGACTTCTGATCTCTGACCTCTGGCCAGTGCAAATACGGATTTTGCACTCGCATCTTTTGAAGGGTGTGCAAAAAATATACATAACTCATTTCAAGGTGTATACGTTTTGAACGGACGAGGCGTCAATCTGTGGCTTAACTATCTTAAATTTTTGGAATAAAAAGAAAAATATAGAACAGGGGAGTTGGCATGCTTGCTGCAATGAGGTAAGGCAACTTCTCATTATATACAGGAGGTTGTTGGAGAAGGAATCATGCATGCAGGCTCAGGTAGGGAAGGAACGGTTCTCATATTGACATGACCTGATAAAAACCTACTTTTTTAGTATGCAAACGTGAAACTTTAGATTGGGAGGTACGTATTAT
>CAZUER010000100.1:0-15351 GCA_964619345.1 uncultured Desulfohalobiaceae bacterium | reverse complement strand
CAGGTGGAGAGTTTTCAAACCAAGTTCAGTCAGACCTTGACCAATTCCGCCAGCGGAGAAAGCGAAGATCGCAATGGGACCATCTGGTATCAAAAACCGGAAATGATTCGGTGGCAGACAACCCATCCGGAAGAAGAGCTCTTGATCAGTACAGGAGATATGGTCTGGGACTACTTTCCGGAAGAAAAGGTGGCCTACAAATATTCTTTACAGGGCCGGTTTGATTCCAAAACCATGCTCAAGTTCATAAGCGGTCAAGTCAACCTGCGGGAAGATTTCCGGATCAAAAACCAGGGAACTGATGTCAACAATTGGACCAAGATTCGACTGGTGCCTAAAAATCCGGAACCGAGCCTGGTCATGGCCCATATTTGGCTCGAACCACAAACCAATCTGATCCGCCAGGTCCTGCTGGAGGATTTTTTCGGAAATACCAATCAACTCACCTTTCACCAAATCCAGCTCAATGTGGACCTGGATCCCTGTCTCTTTAGTTTCGATCCTCCCGCAGAAGCGGAGGTCCTGGAAGGGAACTGAGAGATGAAACTTCTTTTCGTTTCAGAGTGCAATCAACGCTGATTTTTCCTTTGCAGGCCAGCCTCAACACAATGCGACCCGTTGCCCTATCTCAACAAGCCACATGGAACGGGTCGCAGAAGACGACCCGTTAGATCAATGCATGTTTATCTAGAGTCGACAAGATCTTATCTTGTCGAGCCCCGGTATAATAGCCCAGTTAAATAAAAGAGATTGAACCGGGTAAACTTCGCTTTCCTGCGTCTTCAGATGAAACCCTCTGTTACACAGCCCAGGGCTGTGTTTCATATTGGTATTGTGTCCGTATGTGCCCAGCCCATTGTCCTACCGGCCTGCTCATTAAGTAATTCAAGGAGACAGGGAAAAAGAATGCGGGCACACATGTCCCTGGTAAACTTGTCCAAAGTTGGCTATGCCCATAACCAAATAAAATGATTGAGTTCAACAGCCATATCTCCAAAAAATGGAGGTTGGAGCCGGACAAAAATTTTATGGACAAGGCCCCAAAAAAATTTTCGCATTGAACAGGGCTTGCCCTTGGAGACAAGGGTAGCCTTATAAGGTGGTCCGGAGCTTTCTTGCGTATTCAGCAATTACAAATCAGCAAAGCCTTCGAAGCCACGAGGCCATGACGACCTTCAAGCACTCCTCCAGCTTGCATATACAAATGTCTCAGAATGTATATTATGTAAACTTTGAATTTTGGAATTATATAAAAAGAACTCTCAAAGAAAGCTTCTCTCCACTCGAAGTCGACCCCCAAAAAGATATCCCACTTTGCGATGCTTGTGCCCGGCACAAACGAAGGGAAATCTTCGACGCAGCCACCTCAATTGGCTATGATCCGGTTTCATGCAAGGCCAGAGTTCCACCCGCAGCCCTGGAATCACTTCGGCACGTGGTTCATGCCCCAAAAGCCAGGAATGGCTGCTTCCATGCTTTCGTGACAATGAACACCAAAAGCTAAAGCTCAACTTTAAATAATTTGTATCTTCAAGAATACCAGGGATCTATATTTCATCATGCAAGAGATGGCAATTCAAGCATCGCAAAAGGCCCAACACAATAAAAAAGAAGCCTCGGGCACCTTCGATCGCTGATGGGCCGCAAATGCGAATCCTTCATGTTTAGCAAAGCTAAACGTTTATCTTTGCTAAACAGTTTTTATCGGCCTCTATGGTGCACCACTTTCCTGACGTGTTTACATATAGCAACTCGCTCACTTTTGTGAACATGCAGTGTAGCCAGCAGTGCTGCCTGGGCTATGCTCCGGCGTTTTCTTTCAGCTATGTATTTGGCAAACCTGAAATACTTTGTGTGGTCTTGTTTCATGCGAGTGACTGCATGGCCACTTGCAGGCGTTCCCGTTCCCCCTGCAAAAGACCTGAATTGATTTTTCCCTGCGGAACGGTGTACGGTTGTCCATAATGTACAATACACCGAGCTCCTGGCAGTGGAAGCTGGAATTTGTCCCAGGCCTTGTGGAAGCGCTTGACCGGCTGCATGTGCACTCGAACCGGGACTACAGGCAATCCGGACTTGGCCGCCAGGTACACCACTCCTTCCTTGACCTGGTGCCGAGGACCCCGGGGACCGTCCACCGTGACAACCACATTTGCTCCGGTTCGATCAATTATCTGTAATACTTGGCGGGCGGCCTGCATTCCGTTACGTGAGCTTGAGCCCCTGGCCAGCAAGAACCCAAACCTGGCCAGAACCTGGGCCATAATTTCGCCGTCTTTGCTGGAGCTGACCACAGCCACAATGCCCTGGTTGCGATGCAGGTAACAAAGGGGAAAAAGCTCATCGTGCCATATGGCACAGATGACCGGCCCCTTTTTGCTGACCTGCTCCACCTGTTCGCATCCCACCCGGGAATAACGAAGGGTCTTACTCCACATGCGCACGGCCAAAGCCAGAAGCGAATAGGTGTATCGGGAATGCAGTAATTTGAAATCCATGATATTTCCTGACTTCATGCGAGGTGATATGTATGCCCCAGACTGCTTTGATTCAAGCCATGCAGGAAGCCCAATTTTATGACTCCGGCTCACCCGTTGATTTTATTCAGACCCATATCTCCTGTCTTTTCTTGACTGCGGATCATGTGTACAAGCTCAAAAAACCGGTAAACCTTGGTTTCCTGGACTTCTCCACCCTGGAAAAAAGACGGTTCTATTGCCAAGAGGAAGTCAGGCTCAACTCCCGCCTTGCTCCCTCCGTATATCTGGGGGTCTTGCCGATCAGTCAGGATCGAAACAGTCAGTTCTTTTTGGGCCAGGATACTGATGCTGACATTATCGATTATGTGGTCCACATGCGCAGGCTGTCAGAAGATTCTATGTTCCCTGCCCTCCTCCGGCAAGGTCGGGTAGACCATGATCTGCTTTGCGAGCTGGCCAGCCTTTTAGCCGACTTTCATACCCAGGCCCGAATGGTCCCAGACGGGAGCGAAATGGGCTCCTTGCCCCTTATCCGGGAAAACATGGAAGAAAACTTTACCCAGACCGAGTTCCTGAGGGAAAAATCCATCTCAAATACGCGGCACAGACTCATGCATTGGTTCATGCTCAACACTTTGAACCGAAAACGCGAAGTGTTTGTTTCCCGGCACGAACAGGGAAGAACCCGGGAATGTCATGGCGATTTGCGCATAGAACACATATGCCGGTTCCAGGGAAAACTCATAGCCTTTGATTGTATAGAATTCAACGAACGGTTCCGGTTTATCGACACAGCGGCCGATCTGGCCTTTTTGCTCATGGACATGGAGTATTCCGGGTACTGGTCTCAGGCCTCTACCCTCCTCCAGGCCTACACGCGAGCATCAGGAGACAGTCAGGCCTTGACTGTTATCGATGTGTACAAAGCCTACTACGCCCTGACCCGGGGTAAAGTTTTGGGCATTGAAAGCACAGAACCGGAGTTCAGCCCTGAAGAACGTCAACAGGCCCTGGACACTGCTACCCGGTTTTTGGATCTGGCCTGGTCCTATGCCCTCCAGCTGCACCCACCTGCTCTGATCATTTTATGCGGCCTGATGGGAACAGGCAAAAGCGAAATGGCCAGACATCTGAGCCGCAAATTGAAAGCGGAGGTCCTGCGAAGCGATGTGCTGCGGAAAAAGCTGCACGGAGTTGAGCCTCAAAGCCGTCATCATGATGAATATGGACAGGGACTCTATTCTTCAGAAAAAAACCAGGCCACCTATCAAGCCCTCTTCGAACAGGCCAAAGTCAGGCTGGAGCAAGACCACTCGGTCATCCTCGATGCCTCATTCAGTCGCCGCAAATACAGGGAGATGGCTATTGATTTGGCCCATGGGCTTGGCCGGCCCTGTATCATACTGGAGTGCGTCTGTTCAGAACAGGAGTTGGAAAAGCGCCTTCAAGATCGACAAAATCAAGGTCCGGACGTTTCCGATGGAAGGCTGTCATTACTGTCGGCCCAAAAGGCCGACTTTCAGAAAATCATGCCATCTGAGACCTGTGAGCATGTCATTATAGATACGGAAGGGGAACTGGATCAGATCCAGGAATCGGCTTTGGACTCTGTCCTGGAGGCGATGATCAGGCAGGAAAAAGAATAATCATATCCCGCCGGCGTTTCAGGACGCCGGCGGGATAAAACCATGGCTTCAGCTTGGCCATGCTTGAGAACCGCTTAGAACAGACCGCTCACTTTACCGGTATCGGTATCAACATCCACCTTAGTGTAGGCAGGATTGGAGCCAGTGCCCGGCATCAAGCTGATAGTCCCGGCACATGGGCACAAGAACTTGGCTCCGGAATAAATAAGAACGTCCCGGATGGGCAAGGTCCAGTTCTTGGGCACACCCTTTAAGGTTGGATCGTGACTTAAGCTGAGATGGGTCTTGACCATCATGGTTGCAAAGTCGGCGTACTTGGGGTCGTCTTCCAGCATTTTGGCCTTCTTTTCCGCATCTTGAGTCCAGGATACTCCGTCCGCCCCATAGACTTCCCTGGCAATCTTGTCTACCCGGTCCCGGAGCTTCATTTCCAGAGGATAGAGAAATTCAAAGTTGGATTCGTCTTCACAGGCATCGATGACTGCATCGGCCAGTTCCAAGGCCCCGTCGCCTCCGTCTGCCCAGTGAGTTGATTTGGCGCAGCGGGCTCCGGCTCCTTCCGCCGCCTTGCGCACGGCTTCAATTTCAGCCGGGGTGTCTGTATGGAAGCAGTTGATGCAGACCACCGGGTTCATACCCGATTTGCGGATAACATTGATCAAATGGACCATGTTCTCAATGCCACTTTCCACCAGGGCCACATTTTCCTTGGTGTATTCCTCGGGCAAAGGCAGACCAGGGACAACTCTGGGGCCGCCGCCGTGCATCTTCAGGGCCCGGATAGTGGTGGTCAGTACCGAGACATGGGGCTTGAGTCCACTGTTGCGGCATTTCACATTCCAAAACTTTTCAAAACCAATGTCCGCAGCAAAGCCGGATTCAGTGACATGGTAGTCAAAAAGCTTTAAGCCCACCCGGTCAGACACAATGGAGGACTGTCCCACGGCGATATTGGCGAAAGGACCGGCGTGAACCATGCATGGTTGATATTCGGCCGTGCACATCAGGGTGGGGTTGATGGTATTGCGCATCCAGGCGGTCATGGCATTACCCACCTTAAGATCACCAGTGGTCACTGGATTGCCGTTCTTATCAAAGGCCACGGTGATCTCGTTCATCCGCTTCTTCATGTCCGCTAGATCCTTGGCAATGGACAGAATGGCCATACACTCGGAACTGACGGCAATCCCGAACTTGGATTCCATGGTGAATCCGTCCATCCGCCCGCCGAGACCGATGATGATATTACGCAGGGATTGGGCGCAATAGTCGATGATCCAGCCCATTTCCACCCGCTTGGGATCGATGTTCAAAGCCGGGATGCCCGAGAGCTGCTCAATCTTCTCCGGACTGTAGTTCCGCTCGTGCTGCATTCTGGAAGTCAGGGCCACCATTGCCAGATTGTGCGCGTTCATGATGTCATTGATATCCCCGGTCAAGCCAAGGGAAAACTCGGTCATGGGAATGAGAATGGCATTACCTCCCCCGGCGGCAGTGCCCTTGACATTCATCGTCGGTCCACCAGAGGGCTGGCGCAGGGCCCCTCCGACATTCTTGCCCCGCTTGCCAAGACCTTCCATGAGGCCAACCGAGGTCGTGGACTTGCCCTCGCCCAATGGAGTGGGAGTAATGGCCGTGACCTCGATGTACTTGCCGTCAGGCTTGTCCTTATACCGATCCATAATCTTTAAGAAATCGAGTTTGGACAGCCTGCCCATGGCCAGCATCTCATCTTTTTCCAGGCCCAGCTTGTCCCTCCATTCATCAGGCATCGGCATGTTTTCTTCAGATGCCTCAGAGATCTGCCAGTCCTGCATTTTCGTCGCATCATACGCCATGTCGTCTCACTCCTTTGTTAGTAATTGAGGGAAACAGGGGTCATCGACCCCAAAGAAAATCATGGTCAAAACAAACGGAAAGCTTGTTTGTGCAAAAGACCTGCAAAGTGAGTGAATTATCATACTGAATTGAGGCTTGAAAACGAATAGACAATTGCAAATGTTTTAATTCATGTCAATACGGCAGGGTAAAAAATGTCTTATCCTCTTTTGAAGCCCGACACGTAGCCCAATGCTCTTGAAATGTAGGATTTTGAAGAAATATGAAGGTATTTGTACTGAAATAAAATATTGCCTGTACAAAAACTTTGAACACCTGTCGATAATCCAACCCAAAAAGACCTTTCACCCGCATGCGAACTGAATTTTTACGATTTGATCACAAGGCTGCGCACACAGGGGGTCTTCTTTGATTCATGTATGATATCAATATATTGACAGAAGGTACTCATATAAGCTCTGACGGGTAGAAACCCGCCATATCCTAGATTGTCATATTCCAGACTTCCCACTAGGCTGCCGATCCTATGAGCAATACATGGCAGCAGATCCAATCAAACCTGGAAAAATCACTCAAACCTGGAATTTTTCAGGTCTGGATTAAGCCGCTGCAGGCCGAAATTCAGGATAGCACCCTTTACCTTTCGGCTCCGAATGAGTTCGTTGCCTCCTGGGTCAGGGATAGGTTGCAGGACAGCATTATTCAAGCTGCGGCCCATACCCTGGGTTATACTCCCCAGCTGTCCATCAACGGTTCCCTAAAATGCCCTGCCAAGCCGCAGCTGATCCAGCCAGCGGCCAAGCAAAACCAAATACCTCTGCCCGGAAGCAATTCCAGGCGGCCTTCCCCTTATCGCTGGAGGTATAAGTTCGACAACTTTGTGGTTGGCTCATGCAATCAGCTGGCATATGCGGCCTGTTCCGGCCTGTGCACCCAGGAATTCCCGGCTGGCAGCGTGTTTTTGTGTTCTTCTCCGGGGTTGGGAAAAACCCATTTGCTGCACTCCATAGGCCACCATTTGTGTCAGACAAAAGGTCCAAACGACTTTAACGTATGCTACTTGCCGGCCGAACATTTTGCCAACCAACTGGTCAAGGCCATCAAGGACCGGGAGGTGGAAACGTTTAAAGCCCGGCTCAGACACGATGTTGATGTCCTTTTGTTGGAGGACGTCCACTTTTTTCAAGGCAAGGCCAAGATGCAGGAAGAACTCTTGTCTCTCATTAAGGACCTTGGGGATAAGGGCAGTAAGGTGGTTTTTTCCAGTTCATTCCTGCCCAAGGAGCTGGGCAAAGTGGATAGTCAACTTACTTCCTACTTCTGCTCCGGGGTCTTAGCTCCTATCCAGAAACCGGATCTCGACTTCAGGGTCCGACTTTTGCAATCTAAGGCCCAAGGTAAGGGGTTGCTCCTTTCAGACTCCCTATGCCAGATGATCGCCTCTTCCATCCGTTCCGATGTTCGCCAGATGGAAAGCTGCCTGCACAACCTTTCCCTGAAGTCTCGCCTTTTGCATGAACCAGTAAGCGAAGACATGATCCGCGAGGTACTGCAGAATTACAGCCAAGAGAACAAGTCTCCGGACATGGAAGCCATTATCCAGTGTGTTTGCAGGGCCTTTAACCTGTCCTACAACTCCTTACAGTCCAGGAGCAGGAAGCGGGCCATCGTCTCGGCCCGGAATACCGCCTTTTACATGGCCAGAAAGTACACCAGCTTGTCCCTGAAAGACATCGGCAGCCAGTTCAACCGACGTCACTCAACTGTGCTCAAAGGAATAACCAACGTGGAGCGGGAAATCAGTAAAGATTCGCATTTAGGCCATCAGGCCTTACGCATTATGGATCAATTAGTACAATAAAAATTGTGGCTGCCCAAAAGCCTAGTGGCAGCCACAATTCTTATTCCGGTTATTTACAAGCGCAGTTCAAAAGTTGTGTGCTCTTTATCATAATCGATCCACTTGGTTTCTACATTGTCTACCCGGCTCATGGTCGAGCCAGTGGCCAGTTTGCCCTTCAAGTCCTGCAAGGCCTGCTCGTCGCCCTGGGCTAAGACCTCCACTCGCCCGTCATCCAGATTACGGACCCATCCTTTGACGCCCAGCTGTGTGGCCTGGCCTTTGACCCAGGTCCGGAAGTTGACTCCCTGCACCTTGCCGGAAACTAAACAGTGCAAACTTTTGGTCATGACATCTTCTCCTTTGTTTGGCATATTCACGACTGACATCCATTCAAAAACCTTCCTCCGTATGATACGGGATTTTATAGAGGAAATGAGATGCATATGTCCACGGAGCAAGGATGGATTTTATAACCTATTTGCGCAACCATGGGTACACCCCTTTTCGGGGACAGGTAAGGGGCCGGGTTTACACCTTTTTCAACTGCCCGCATCCGGAAAAAGGCCGCTGGTATTTGAATAGAAAACTGAAAAGTTTCCAATGTGTGGGCTGTGCCTGGCAATGCGAAACAGACGACGCCTCAGATTTTCAGCTTTTCCTCCCTTTGGAAAAAGACGATCCTTGATCAATCCGGCAAATTTCCCCTTTTTTTGCCCGCTTTGGGGCAAAAAATATGTCAGATTTGCCGGAGGCAAAGCTGACCAATGATGGCCTTGGCCGGAATAAGGCCGGTAGCTGCGGCTGAAACAATGTTTCCGGCCACCCCGGCCCCGTCTCCGGCCACAAACAGGTTGGATATCCGAGTTTGCAGGCAGGTGTCCGTTGATATCTGGGTGGCGAAGAACTTTATTTCCGGAGCATAAAGTAATGTTTCATCGTTCGCAACACCGGGAACGACCTTGTTCAGTTTGTGAATCCCTTCGGCTAAATTGGTCAAAATCCTTTCCGGCAGAGCCATGGCAATATCTCCGCATACCACGGAGCTGAGGGTAGGCCGGATATACCCCTTTTCAATTCGGGCCCATGTGCTTCGCCGACCACGCTTAAGGTCTCCGAATCGCTGCAAAATCGGCCTCCCCCCTCCTATGAGGGAAGCCAATCTGCCAATGGATTCTCCATAGGCCTGGTTGTCGGTAATCGGTTCAGTCAAAACGACTTTGGACAAAAAGGCGAAATTAGAGTTCTCCGACTTGTTCTGCACATAGGCATGGCCATTCACGCACACAAATCGCTGATAATTCTCCAGGGATACAAATCCACCCGGATTGGTGCAAAATGTTCTGGTTTGGTCGTCGTACTTGCCGGTTTGGATAAAAAATGTCGGATCGTAAATGACATCGGTCAGATCCTGCAGGATGTCGCTGTGGACCTCCACCCGGACCCCGACTTCGATCCCTCTTTGACTGCGGCCCAAACCATGCCGATCGGCCAAAGCATTCATCCACTCCGCCCCTCCCCGACCCGGAGCCAGGATGACCCACTTGGCCCGCAGTTCGACTCCATCCTCAGTGACCACTCCCAAGATCCGGTTGTCACTTACTGTCAGGCTGGAGACTTCGGTAGAGCTGCGGATGGTCACACCCTGGTCCAGAACAGCCTTAACCATGGAGTGGATGTACCGGGGCAGATTGTCGCTGCCTAAATGCTTTTGGCGGATGATGAGCAGCTCTATGCCTTCTTTGCGGGCTTCCTTGCGCAGCAGTTTGGCCCGTTCCATATCCGTAGGGTACACTTCTCCGTCCATGCCAAAGGAGTTGAACACCTCCTCTGTTTCTTGGATAAGCTCTAATGCCTCGGTCCAGGACATAAACTGCAGCAGGTCGGTCTTGCCCAATTGAGGGATAAAATTCAATTTGCCGTCAGAGAACAAACCGGCCCCGCCCAAACCGCACAGGATATTGCAAGGCTGGCAATGGGAGCACTTGTTATTTTTGGTGATCGGGCATTTCCTTTCCTGAGGCATAGCCCCTTTGTCCACCAGCACAATCCGCAGATTGGAGTGGATGCTCAAATAATGAGCGGCAAAGAGCCCTGCCGGCCCTCCACCGACAATAATCACGTCAAACTCTTCTTTGGTCATGAATGGTGCCTGTTGTATGATCTTCCGTGTGGATAAAGCCAGCTCCCCCACTATGTGGCCTATGGTGAACAGCCCAGAGTATAGTTGCCCCTGGCCGGATTGCATACTCCATATCATAGCTTCTGGCCAAAACGGTCTGGACCAGGGTTTTCATACCGACTGCCTTATCTTGTAAATCATTAGCTGAAAAAGGAAAGCCCATGCCTTCATTTGAAAATTTCTTCATCCGACTCTGCGCGTCAAGCCCCATACAATCCCAGACTGAACTGGCCAGATATTTACAAGTCAATCGATCAGCCGTAACCCAGGCCAAGGAACGGGACAGCGTGCCGGAAAGATGGGTGTATAAGCTGGCCCGGGATTTTTCCTTGGATCCGGATTGGCTGAGTGGAGTTGATCAAAATGTGGGACAAGATGCCCCCTTGAGTGGGCGGTACCATCCGGTCTCCCTGGTTGAGGCCAGACTGTCGGAGCAAGGGGCATTTGTGTATGTGCATGGCCACCATGGTCAAGGCCCTTATGCCTTTTCCACCGCCTGGCTGCAAGGCAAAGGGGATATCCCAAGCATGGTCCTGCTCCAGGTTTATGGCGACAGCATGGAACCCATTATTCACAATGGTGACCATGTCCTGATCGATCAGGCCCAGAATGAGATCATTACCGGCCGAATGTACGCCCTGGGCATAGAAGGCTCGATTCTCATCCGGCGCATCGAACGCCTCCCGCAAATGCTTATGCTCATGAGTCCCAATCCCAATTACCCGCCTGCGTATGTGCAAAGTAACAACGAGACAGTACGCATTTTGGGGGCCATTGTCTGGGTGGGCAGGGAGGTTCTTTGATTTCCTTGTTCATACGAGCAAGGCGGCGGGCTGAGCTTGTCTGCTGCAATCAGCCCATGGAACTGATGTTGGAGACAAAATGCTTCAGTTCTTCCAGGGCCAGCTGCACTTCTTCAAAAAGCTGAGGAAGAGAGGTGGTGAGCAGCTGAATATCACCAGCACTGCTTGCTTCCTGGACGTCAAAAGCCAGCTCACTGGCCCGTCCGGCTCCGATCAGAGCGACATTGCCCTTCAGGGTATGAGCCTTCTCAGCCAGATTCTGCAAGTCTCCATTTTCAAAAGATTTTTGCATATCTGAAAGGGCAGTATCAACAAAGAGCGAAAATTCATCATACATTATTTTCAAGAGCTCCAGCCGGCCGCTGAATCTGGCTTGTAAAGCTTCTGTATCCAAGGTGGATTTCAAGGTCCCAACCTCCGTTTCGGGTTTTACGGTTTTCAAACAACAAATTTTCAGGTATATGAAGTCTTGGACTGGGTTTATTTCTGCAACCACCAAAATTTAGTTTATTTTGTCAAGCCGTATAGGAGGCATAGTATCATGGAACACACCATTCTTTGGCCTACAGAATTGTCTAAAAGTTCTCGCAAAGTTATGCCCCAGCTCCTTTCTCTGGCCGAAAAGTACGGTTCAACAATTGTTGCCCTCTACGTGGCACCTGACCTCTGTTCGCTTTTTCCTGCCTATGGCAACTATCCCAGTGGAGAATTCATTGAAAAATTCCAGGATTGGGAACTGGAAAAGGCCAAAACAAACCTGCAAGAGATCTGCTCCCAAGAACTTGCCACCTGCCGGAATGTGAACGTTCGTATAGTTCGCGGCAATGCCGCCCAGGAGATACTCAAAGCCGCTGGGGAAGAGGGCGTGGATATGATTGTCATGAGTAGTCGAGGCCAGTCCTTTGATTCCGTAGGTCAAATAGGCAGTGGCCTGGGCAGTGTGGCCAAAAGAGTGGTCGAAGAATCGCCTGTACCTGTGGTGCTTGTTAATCCAGATGAGACCACATCCACCCAAAAGCAGTAACTTGGCAACCATTCAGGCCCCTTGTTTTTTACAGAAAATTTACCGGATGAATACGAGGGGCCTGATCCTGGGTTTTCAGCCCCTGCCTGAAATCTTCAGAAAGTCTGGAATCGGTGAAAAAAGAAGACATGGGCAACTCTCCTGAGCCAAGGAGGATGCAGAACGAGTCAGACTGTGGACTATATCATGCAAAAATTGGACACAAAGCCTCGCATAGCTTTCCTTAACATTTCAAGCCGGTCCGCTCGATAAGCATGACCCCAGTCTACTCCCCTGAGCCGGTCCGGGCAATAACGCAAAGGGACGACCACTTCTTTCATCATTGATCAATCCAGCAAACTATTCAATGCCAATTCCTCTGGGAATATTTCAGCTCCCACTTTTGCCCATGAGACATCCTACCAGGTGCCACACTAACTCCTGGGACATGTCACATGATCTGGAGAAAAGGTACCGGCATTCCCAGGCTCTGCTCGGGCAGGCATTCTGCCCCCATGCCCAAAAGTTCAGGATACCTGCTCTCCGGGCCGGTACCTTTTGCCTGGGCGAATAGGAGATTGCCATCAGCCTCCTGAGCCAGGATTGTTCGGGTCATAAAACAATCGAGAAACTGGCGGCTCCTTCCCTTTTCAGAATACAAGGCATACTCTTTGCTATATATCTTACCAGGTTCTTTCCACACCACATTGGGCAACTCCATGACCATTATCTACCTTCTGCCCATTGTGGCCATGATTCTGTAAAGTTCACATCACGTATGACCAAACACAAAACTGAAACCTGGAGGTCAATATCCCATGCCTGAAAAACATCAAGTCTACAAATGCAACAAATGCGACAATGTGGTTGAAGTGAAAAGAGCCGGCCAAGGTGAACTGGTCTGTTGCGGAGAGCCCATGCAGCTCTTAAGCGACGATGAATCCTCTCCTTTTCTCACCCCTCCGGCCATGAAACCGGGCGGACCATAAACCCACAACAAATGGCCCCGCATCTGCGGGGCCATTTGTTGTGGGTTATGTCCATGCCTTCTTCGCACTACAGCCGCCTGCACACCACCGTGCAGCAAATGATGAGCAAGGTAGGAGAAGGAAAAAAAATGAGACCATCTGTGGCGCGTTTTGAGACATGCCACAGCAATAGGCCATACAATTTTCCCGGGAAAATCATGGTGAGCATCGTATAGTGACCAGCGATCACCCCTCTTGGGCCGGTCACGTGTCTGCACGTAACCGGCGATACCGGACTGCAAAGCCAGCAATTCCACATATGCTGGCTTCTTGTTTCATAAGCGCTCACCCCTGGACCCACAGGCATGGTTTTTGCTCATATTTTAGTACAAACAGACAAACTAATTGAAGGAGAAACCATGTCTGCAGCGCATGTGAACCATAAAGTCTTTTCCCCTCAAACCTTGGGGTCGCTTCCTCGATTCAACGCAAGAAACCGAAACCGTCGTCTGGTTGTGGCTTCCAATCGGTTGCCGATCAAGTTCTCAGATGATGGTCGAGCCGAGATGAGCTCGGGGGGGTTGGTCACAGCCATGGTCCCGGTGCTCAACAAACGGGGCGGTCTCTGGATTGGATGGCCGGGCACCATGGGCGACGTCCGAACAGAGCTGGATCGATTCACCCAGGACCGTCCGTACACGCTTTGCCCGATACCCCTGACTCAGGAGGATATGGAAGGTTTCTACACCGGATTCGCCAATCAGGTCCTGTGGCCCCTGTTTCATGGTTTTCACACCAAATGCGTGTTCGATTCGTCTTTCTGGGAGGCTTATAATCGGGTCAACGACAAGTTTGCCCGGGAAGTGACCGCCCACAGTACTCAGGACGATTATATTTGGATCCATGATTATCATCTCATCAATGTGGCCCAGAAAATCAAGCAGGCCGGATTATCCCGTCAATGCGGTTTTTATTTGCACATCCCCTTTCCGTCCCCTGATATTTTTCTCAACTTGCCCTGGCGGGAGGAGATCCTTTCCGGTTTCCTGAAATATGATTTGATCGGCTTCCAGACAGAATGGGACCTGAAAAACTTCCTGCGCACCGTGAACATCATGTTCCCGGAATATAAAACCTCTGCATCAAAGTCTTTATCCCATCTCACCTTCGGGGGGAAAACAATCTCTGCCGGCGCGTTCCCAATCAGTATCGACTTTGATGAATTCTCCAAACATGCTGACCGGGTGACTCCACGATCACATTTCCCGTTCAAGATACCCGAACACCAGACCGTTTTGGGAGTGGACCGCCTGGATTACAGCAAAGGGATTCCCCAGCGTCTCAGAGCTTTTGCCCAGGTTCTCCAGGATTTTCCTGAATTGAGACAGAAAATCACCCTGGTGCAGGTCGTGGTTCCGAGCCGGGAAGGTGTTGACGAGTACCAGCGCCTGAAGAAGAAGATTGAGGGTCTGGTGGGGGAAATAAACGGAGAATACGCCACATTGGATTGGACCCCGGTCCAATACATTTATCGCAGCCTTTCCCGCCAGGAGCTTGTGACCTGGTATCAGCAGGCCGATATTGGTTTAATCACCCCCATTCGGGACGGCATGAATCTGGTGGCCAAGGAATACTGCGCTTGCAAGAATTCCCGGCCCGGAGTGCTCATTTTAAGTGAGTTTGCAGGTGCAGCAGCCCAGTTGAAACCAGAGGCATTGACGGTGAACCCTTTCTCCATCAACGGTATGGCCGATGCCATTCATCAAGGGTATACAATGCCGTTGCAGGAACGCAAACGTCGGATGCTGGCCATCAGAAACAAAATCAAGACTCAGGATATTTACTGGTGGATGAATACATTTCTCCAAGCCGCCCTGCACACGAGCGAGCTCAGCTCCAGGTGGAAACGTCCTCCAAGAATCAATTTACAAACTACTAGAGCAAGCCCAAACAGCAGCTTATCTGCCTGATTCTATTTTGCAATCACCGCAGGGCTGTGTCCAATGCCAAGGAAATGATCGACTTTAATGAGAGTTAGTGGGCGAGGACCTTCTTCATGGCCGCAAAGAGATTTTCAAAACTCACCGGCTTAACTACATACTGGTTGAACCCGGCATTTCGAAATCGTTCCATTTCCTTTTCAGTGGCCACATGGGCGGAAAGCCCGATGACCGGAATGTCCGGTTTTATTATTCGCGGATCCGCAGTTCGAATGTGAAGAGTTGTCTCTATCCCATCCATGACCGGCATCCAGATGTCCATAAGCACCAGATCGAAGCTGCTTTTCGCCAGGTAATCCAGGGCTTGCTCTCCATTCTCAGCAAGCACGACTCGATGACCATACGAGGCCAAAAGATCCGTGATGAATATTTGATTCATTTTATCATCTTCAACCAAGAGAATGCGTTGAGATGGAAGATCGGTCCAAATTTCTGAATGCGAGCAGGCCTCAGTTTCTTCGGCTACTTCCCCGTCTGTCTTCAAGGGAAGCTGAACATAAAAAGTACTCCCTTCACCAGGCTCGCTTTCGGTCCAAATACGACCTCCCATCTGTTCACTGAATTCTTTGCACACAGCCAGACCAAGTCCT
>CAZUER010000099.1:0-15418 GCA_964619345.1 uncultured Desulfohalobiaceae bacterium | reverse complement strand
GAGCATCGGACTCCAAATCCGGAGGCTGGGGGTTCGAATCCCTCCTGGCCTGCCAAGAAATTTATGGCCAAAAAAAAAGCTAAAAAAAGTCAGGCTGAGGCCGCAACGCAGGCAGGATTGCGGGATAAGATTGCCAGGTTGAAAAGCTTCTTCGAGGAATCGAAGATGGAGATGAAAAAGGTTACTTATCCCAGTCAGAAACAGACACTGGCCACCTGTGGTTCAGTATTGTTTCTCGTTTGTCTGATAGCTGTTTTTTTAGGGATCGTTGATATAGCCTTGTCCAAGATTTTAGAAGCCATATTGCCTTAGGCTATCGCTCATGAATGAGAACCCTCAGAAGTTTCGCTGGTATATTGTACAGACCTTATCCGGATATGAACAGCGGGTGGAAAAAACACTGCAAGAACTCATACGCAAAAATAAGGTATATGGGCTTATCGAACAAGCCATTGTTCCCACTGAAAAAGTAGTGGAGATGGTCAAGGGACAAAAAAAGACAACAACCCGAAAGTTTTACCCTGGATACGTTTTGGTTAAGATGCATCTTACAGACGAGACCTGGCATCTTATACAAAGTATACCGCGAGTCTCTGGATTTATAGGCGATAAAGATAAACCGATTCCACTGAGTGAGGTAGAAGCGCAACGATTACTGGAGACCATTGAATCTCGCAAAGATCAGGCCAGACCAAAGTTCAGCTTTCAAGTCGGAGATAAGGTGCAAGTTATTGATGGACCTTTTGCAAATTTTGACGCCTATGTTGAAGAAGTCAATTATGACAAGGGCAAAATGAAGGTATCAGTGTCAATTTTTGGCAGGAATACACCAGTTGAGCTGGACTTTGTTCAGGTTTCCAAAAGTCAGTAAGATGCCCTTCAGGCAAGAGCCATTGGCTGAATAGAGATTTTGGCCTGTGGCTCGTGTCATTTTAAAGCACAGGGTTGGAAGAGGTCTGCTATAATAGATGTTCAAGAACAATTTAGTTGTCGGAAGTATAAGCCCAGCTAAAGGCTTTGTATCAGAAAATGATGGCATCACTTTTTTAGAGCACAGTAAGTGTAGAGAGGAATAGTCCATGGCCAAAAAGATACGGGCAAAAATCAAACTCCAGATTCCGGCTGGATCAGCCAATCCCTCACCGCCTGTGGGGCCGGCATTGGGACAGCATGGCGTGAACATCATGGAATTTTGCAAGGCATTTAATGCTAAAACGCAAGACCAAAAGGGCATGATCATCCCCGTAGTGATCACAGTTTTTGGCGATCGTTCTTTCAGTTTTATAACGAAAACCCCACCAGCTGCTGTGTTACTAAAAAAAGCGGCCAAAGTGGATAAGGGGTCCAGCGAACCTCATAAGGATAAAGCCGGGAGGGTGAGCATGGAGGATGTCCAAGAGATTGCTCAGCTGAAAATGCCGGATTTAAATGCTACTGATCTGCAATCGGCTGTCCAGACCATACTCGGTACAGCCCGCAGCATGGGAATTGATGTCGCAAAATAGCTGGAGTGAAAACATGCCAAAACATGGGAAAAAATATACTCAGTCCCAGAAGCTTATTGACAGGCAAAGCCGTTATCCTTTGGAAGAGGGAATCTCACTGGCTCTGAAGTCTTCATTCGCCACGTTTGATGAAAGTGTAGATGTCGCGGTCTGTCTTGGCGTGAATCCCAAACATTCCGATCAAATGGTCCGGGGCGGGGTGAGTCTTCCCCACGGGCTGGGCAAACAGGTGCGGGTTGTGGCCTTCTGTAAAGGCGACAAAGAAGAAGAGGCCAGATCAGCTGGTGCTGATGTGGTTGGTGGCGAAGACCTCGTGCAGCAAATTCAGCAGGGTTGGCTTGAATTCGATAAGGCCGTAGCTACTCCGGACATGATGTCAGTTGTAGGTAGGATTGGAAGGATTCTTGGCCCCAGAGGCATGATGCCGAACGCCAAAACCGGGACCGTGACTTTTGACATCGGGCAAGCCATCACAGAAATCAAGGCCGGAAAAGTTGAGTTTAAGGTAGATAAAGCTGGAGTTGTGCATGCTCCTCTGGGCAAGGTTTCCTTTGGTCTGGAGAAGATAAGCGATAACTTGAGGATCCTTTTGGATTCATTGAATAAAGCCAAACCGAGCTCAGCCAAGGGGACATATTTCCGGGCCCTGGCTTTGTCGACAACCATGGGACCCGGGGTCAAAATCGATCCCAACTCCATACGAAAATTTATTGAATAATGCATGAATCCGCAACCAGGATTGGAGTCAAAGACAGCAGGTGGCCAAGCCTTAATTTCCTGCCGAGACGGCTTTGGCTCTGTGCCTATTGAAGTGGAGGTCAACGTGAACAGGGCAGAAAAGAAAGAGGTCATAGATCGACTCAACGAGCGTGCCCAGGATGCCAGTATAGCTTTGGTAACCGATTTTCGGGGGCTCAAAGTCGAAGAAATGGAGACACTGCGCAGTCGACTTCGAGAGGAGGGAGTGTATTATCAGGTGGTGAAGAACACCTTAGCTCAGATAGCACTCCAGGGCGGTCCACATGCCGTGATCAAGGACGAGTTTCGGGACTGTTGTGCAATTGCTCTTGGCTACGACGATCCGGTTGTAGCTGCCAAGGTTCTGACCAAGTACGCCAAAGAGAACAAAAAGTTCAATATCCGCTTTGGCAGCTATGAAGGAAAGGCCTTGAATGCCGAAGATATCGAGGCTTTGTCCAAGCTTCCTGGGCGGGAACAGCTGCTCTCCATGCTGGTCGGGACCATGAATGCCGTGCCCGGCAACTTCGTGGGCCTTTTTGCCAACCTGATCCGCAATATGCTCTATGGCCTGAACGCAATTAAAGAACAAAAAGAACAATCACAAGCCTAAGTAGCCAAAGCCATGCTTGGAACAAGGAGGATTCAATGTCTGAGGTAACCAAAGAACAAGTCGTCGATTTCATCGCCAACATGACCGTGCTCGAGCTCTCGGAATTTATAAAGGAGCTGGAAGAAAAGTTTGGCGTTTCAGCAGCAGCCCCTGTGGCTCCAATGGCCGGGATGGCAGGAGCTCCTGCGGAAGGCGCAGCTGCTGAAGAAGAGGAAGAAAAGACAGAATTTGAGGTAGTGCTCACGGAAGTGGGAAGCAATAAGATCGCCGTTATTAAGGCCATCCGGGCCATCACCGGTCTTGGACTGAAGGAAGCCAAGGCCAAGGTGGATGAACTGCCGTCCACAATTAAGGAGGCAGCTGCCAAGGATGATGCCAACGATATCAAAAAGCAGCTTGAAGAAGCCGGGGCAAAGGTTGATCTTAAGTAGACAATTGTCTCCCAACAAAAACAAAGTTCAAAGAGAACACGCCTTCAAGATTGGAGGCGTGTTCTTTCTTCTGGACAGAATGTATCCAACCCTCCTCTAACAAGCTGCACGAATCACCATTTATGAAATACGGCAAGATTATAAGACCACATAAGCCGTAAGCTTGAATGATCATGGGTTCAAGCATTACATGACGTGAAATCGACTTTTTACGGTAACGCGTCCCACAATTAATATTCCAAGCGTGTGTCGAGGCCATTGCCAGGTGGCCTAAGGTGATGCTGTTTGAGAAGGTGGTCTTCCCTTGTTTGTCTTACTTGGGATTTTGCGCACGTTCCTCTATAATATTTTACAAAATACAATTGAATTCGTCAATTGCTAAAATGAGCCAAGAAGGGGACGAAATGACTCAATTGGTTAAGAGATTCGGTCGTATTGGGCGGGTGTTGGACATCCCTCATCTCCTTCGCCTGCAACTTCAATCCTTTGATGACTTTTTGCAACGGGATATACCCCCAGCCAGTCGAGAGGATACCGGTTTGGAAGGAGCGTTTCGCTCCGTATTTCCCATCGAGGACTTTTATCAGACGGCAACCCTGGAGTACGTCAGCTACGAGGTTGGAGAACCCAAATACGATAAAGAGGAGTGTCTGGCCAAGGGACTGAGCTATGAGGTGCCCATTCGTCTGAAAGTTCGGCTCATTGTGTACGATGTGGATGAGGAGTCTGATAGTCGGAGCATACGAGATATCAAAGAACAAGACATCTACTTCGGCAATATTCCGCTCATGACCGAGAAGGCCACGTTCATCATCAATGGGACGGAACGGGTGATCGTCAATCAGCTGCAAAGGTCTCCGGGAATTCTCTTTGATCACGATTCAGGGAAGACCCACGTCAGCCGTAAGGTGCTCTACAGCTGCCGGATAATTCCCATGCGTGGCTCGTGGTTGGATTTTGATTTCGACCATAAAGACATCTTGTATGTGCGCATCGATAGACGGCGGAAAATGCCGGTGACCATTCTTCTCAAGGCCATGGGGCTGACCAAAGAAGAGATACTGCACTATTTTTATAAGACCGAATCGTATATTCTGAATGGTGACAAAGTATACCGTACCCTGGACCATGATCTTTTGCGACGAGAGAGCGCGTACACAGATATAACCACCTCAGATGGCAAGGTTTTGGTTGCTGCAGGCAAAGAGATCACCCGGGGGGCATGGAAACGTATATTAAAAAGCGGGATCAAAACAGTGGAGGTTGACCCGCACACGCTGTTATCCGAGTACCTGGCCCAGGACGTGGTTGATCCGGATACTGGAGAACTGCTGGCCGAAACTGGAGATTCAGTCACTCCAGAGTTGGTTGACCTCTTGTCCAAACATGAAGGGCAAAGGGTGGATGTCTTGCATACTCAAGGAATCGAGGTTTCTACCTGCATCCGGGACACCCTGGAATTGGACAAGACCACGGATACTCAATCCGCTCAGATCGAAATTTATCGACGTCTGCGGCCGAGTTCTCCCCCTACTCCGGAAGTGGCGCAGACTTTTTTCGAAAACATTTTCCGCAACCCTGACTACTACGATCTGTCTCCTGTGGGCAGATACAAGCTCAATTATCGGCTCGGCCTCGATCAACCCTTAGATCAGCGGGTGTTGACCAATGAAGATATTCTTCTGGCCATCAACCATCTGGTCTTCCTCAAGGAATCCCATGGACCGGGAGATGATATAGATCATTTGGGAAACCGCAGGGTCCGTCCGGTGGGGGAATTGGTAGAGAATCAATATCGCATCGGTTTGGTACGCATGGAACGGGCCATCAAGGAGCGGATGACTCAGCAGGAAGTGGCCACCCTCATGCCCCATGATCTGATCAACCCCAAGCCGGTGACTGCGGTGGTAAAGGAGTTTTTTGGGACCTCCCAACTGTCCCAGTTTATGGATCAAACCAATCCGCTGTCCGAAGTGACCCACAAACGGAGGCTTTCCGCTCTGGGCCCCGGGGGGTTGACCAGAGAGAGGGCCGGGTTTGAAGTCCGGGACGTACATCCCAGCCATTACGGCCGCATCTGCCCTATTGAGACACCGGAAGGACCGAACATAGGACTTATTGTCTCCCTGACCACCTATGCGCAAGTGAATCGATTCGGTTTTATAGAGACTCCATACCGGGTGGCCAAGGAAGGCCGGGTTGTGGATGAGATCGTGTACAAAGACGCATCTGGGGAGACCACAGAAATCATTGCCCAGGCCAATGCCCTGCTAGATGACCAGAAGCGCTTTGTCAAAGATCAGGTTGCTGCTCGGGAGCGCGGCGAATTCGCCTTGGTGCCCAAGGAACGGGTCACTCTTATGGACATTGCCCCCAGCCAGATTGTTTCCGTCTCTGCGGCCTTGATTCCCTTTTTGGAGCACGACGACGCCAACCGGGCCTTGATGGGATCAAACATGCAGCGACAGGCCGTTCCCTTGCTGCAGAGCGAGCCGCCACTGGTGGGAACCGGCATGGAGGCCAAGGTGGCTCGAGATTCTGGGAATTGTATCCTGGCCGAGGGAGAGGGGGATGTCAATTATGTGGACGCCAAGCATATCGTGGTTGCCTACCGCGATGCCGTTTTCCCCAAATCCGGGAATGTCCAAATCTATGATCTGCAAAAGTTTCATAAATCCAATCAAAACAGTTGCTTTGGGCAGACGCCCCGGGTGAGTACGGGCCAGAAGGTGCGAACCGGGGATATTCTGGCTGACGGTCCGAGTACTAAGGACGGGGAGCTGGCTCTAGGTAAAAACTTGATTGTGGCCTTTATGCCCTGGTGCGGCTATAACTTTGAGGATGCTATCCTCATTTCAGAGCGTTGCGTCAAGGAGGACGTTTTTACCTCAGTCCATATTGAGGAATTTGAAATCCTGGCCCGGGATACCAAGCTGGGGCCGGAGGAAATCACCAGGGATATTCCTAATGTGGGAGAAGATATGCTCCGCAACTTGGACGAAAGCGGGATTGTGCGTATCGGAGCCAAGATCAAGCAGGACGATATACTGGTGGGAAAGATCACGCCGAAGGGAGAGACCCAACTCACTCCTGAAGAACGATTGTTGCGGGCCATCTTCGGGGATAAGGCTCGGGATGTAAAAAACACTTCATTGAAGGTTCCGCCCGGGATTGACGGAACGGTTTTGGATGTACGCGTCTTCAACCGGAGATCCTCGGAAAAGGACGAACGGACCAAAGCCATTGAAGACCAAGACCTGCATACCTTGGAACGTAAGGAACAGATGCACATCAATGGCTTGACTGAGTCCATACGCCAGCGCATGTGGACCGTGGTAGAGGGTAAGAGTCTGGCCAAAAGCATTATGGGTCCGGAGAAAGGCGAGGTCCTGGCTGAGGCCAACAAGCCCTTGCGCTATGACCAGTTTGCCCGTCTGGCCATAAAAAAGATGCGCCAGGCTTTTTCTAGAAAAGAGACCAATGAGGCAGTGGAAGAGCTCCTGGACACCTATGACCGGGAACTCCAATTTATAAAAGATACCTATGAGAGAAAGCGGGAGAAACTGACCGAAGGCGACGACATGCCCCCCGGGGTGATCAAGATGGTCAAGGTATATGTGGCCATCAAACGCAAGCTCAATGTGGGGGACAAGATGGCTGGGCGGCACGGAAATAAGGGGGTGGTCTCCTGCATCCTGCCGGAAGAGGACATGCCGTTTTTTGAAAACGGAACCCCAGTGGACATCGTCCTCAATCCCTTGGGAGTGCCCTCCCGCATGAACATCGGGCAAATCATGGAAACCCATCTGGGCTGGGCAGCCAAGGAACTTGGCCGCCAATTGGCGGATTTGGCTGCTTCCCAAGCACCTGCTTCCGAACTTCAAAAAGAGATTACCGACGTCTTTCAGACAAAGGAAGTGGCTTCCCTGGTCAAAGAGATGAACGAGGAGGAACTCAGGCAGGCAGTTCAGGCCTTGCGCAAAGGAGTTTATACCCGGACCCCGGTTTTTGATGGAGCCCAGGAAGAGGAGATCTGGGCCATGCTGGACAAAGCCGGTCTGCCTACCAGCGGCAAGGCCACCTTATTTGACGGCCGGACCGGGGAAGAGTTTCATAACCCGGTCACTGTAGGGTATATGTATATCTTGAAGTTACATCACCTGGTGGATGAAAAGATCCATGCCCGGTCCACCGGACCCTATTCCCTGGTCACTCAACAGCCCTTGGGCGGAAAAGCCCAATTCGGCGGACAGCGGTTGGGGGAAATGGAGGTTTGGGCTCTGGAAGCATATGGTGCTGCGTACTTGCTGCAAGAGTTCTTGACCGTCAAATCCGACGATGTGCACGGACGGGTAAAAATGTACGAAAACATCGTCAAGGGTGAGAACTACTTGACCACAGCCATGCCTGAGTCCTTCAACGTCCTGGTCAAGGAGCTCATGGCTCTTGGCCTGGATGTGACCCTGATCAGCGAAGAAAAGAAAAAGAAGAAGTAAGAGACGGAATCTAATGCCCGGTGAATTCCACCGGTGCTGCACACTTTTATGCAAGTCAAGGAGTGATGGCACACATGACACTCGACGACCTGTTTACCATGCACGGTTCAGGGGATAGCCAGATCAAGAGTCAAAACCTGAAAGGGATTAAAATATCCATGGCCTCCCCGGAAACCATCCGGGAGTGGTCCTTTGGAGAAGTAAAAAAACCGGAAACCATTAATTATCGAACGTTTAAGCCCGAAAGGGACGGCCTTTTCTGCGCCAAGATCTTCGGGCCGGTCAAGGACTATGAGTGCAATTGCGGCAAATATAAACGCATGAAGCACCGGGGGATTGTCTGTGAAAAGTGCGGGGTGGAGGTCATCGCCTCCAAGGTCCGACGGGATCGGATGGCTCATATTGAGTTGGCCGCCCCCGTGGCCCACATCTGGTTCTTAAAGAGCATGCCTTCCAAGATCGCCAGCCTTTTGGACATGACCATGGCCGATGTGGAGAAAGTGCTCTATTTCGACTCCTATATTGTTCTGGACCCCAAGCAGTCCACCTTGAAAAAGTACCAGCTGGTCAATGAGGACCAGCACGTGCAATTGGTTGAAGCTTACGGAGAAGAGGCCTTCCGGGTGGGAATGGGCGCCGAGGCCATTAAGGAACTCCTGGAAGATCTGGACCTGGAACAGTTACGGAACGAGCTCAAAGAAGAATCCATTGCCACCAGGTCTCAGGCTAAAAAGAAAAAGCTTTCCAAGCGATTGAAAATTGTGGAGGCCTTTTTGGACTCAGGCAATCGGCCGGAATGGATGATCATGGAAGTCATTCCGGTCATTCCACCCGAGCTTCGACCGCTGGTTCCCCTGGACGGGGGGAGGTTTGCCACCTCAGATTTAAACGATCTTTACCGCCGGGTGATCAATCGGAACAACCGGCTCAAGCGGCTTCTTGAACTCGGGGCTCCAGATATTATCATCCGCAACGAAAAACGAATGCTGCAGGAAGCGGTGGACGCCCTTCTGGACAACGGCCGACGGGGAAAAGCCATCTCCGGAACCAACGGTCGGCCCCTGAAATCCTTAAGTGATATGATCAAGGGAAAACAGGGCCGCTTTCGGCAGAACCTCCTGGGCAAGAGAGTGGATTATTCCGGCCGCTCGGTGATTGTGGTCGGCCCGAAGCTTAAGCTGCACCAGTGCGGACTGCCCAAGAAAATGGCCTTGGAGCTGTTTAAACCTTTTATCTACGCCAAGTTGGAAGAACAGGGGTATACCAGTACCATCAAAGGGGCCAAGCGGATGGTGGAGCGAGAGGATGTGGTGGTCTGGGATATGCTGGAAGAGGTGGTCCAGGAGTATCCCATTCTCCTCAACCGGGCTCCGACCCTGCACCGTCTTGGAATCCAGGCTTTTGAACCCATTTTGGTTGAAGGAAAGGCCATCCAACTGCACCCTTTAGTCTGCGCTCCCTATAATGCCGATTTCGACGGGGATCAGATGGCGGTGCACGTGCCTCTGTCCGTGGAAGCTCGAATTGAGTGTCGGGTTCTTATGATGTCCACCAATAACATCTTGTCCCCGGCCAATGGAGATCCCATTATTCTGCCTTCCCAGGATATCGTCCTTGGACTGTATTATTTGAGCCTGACCCGGTCCTTCGAACCTGGCGAGGGCAAGATCTTCGCCTCGCCGGACGAAGTCATTTGCGCCCATGACGCCGGGGTGATCACATTACACGCCAAGATCAAGGTCCGTATCGATGGACGGTTGGAGGATACCTCTGCCGGTCGGATCATTCTGGGCCAAATTCTGCCCCAGGGAGTGCCTTTTGACCTGGTGAATACTGTCCTGAACAAAAAGGCCATTGGCCGTTTGGTGGCCCAGGCCTATCAGCTGGCCGGAACCAAAGCCACGGTCATTTTAAGCGATCGACTCAAAGATTTGGGTTTTGAGTATTCCACCCAGGCCGGGTTGACGGTTTCGGTTCAGGATCTTCGGGTCCCGGAGGAAAAGAGACGCTTACTGTCCGAGGCCCAGGCCGAAGCCGAGACCATACATGCCCAGCATCAGGAAGGGATTATCACCCGCACGGAACGATATAATAAGGTCGTCGATGTGTGGACCAAGACCACCAATGACGTGGCCAAGGCCATGATGCAGGAAATCTCCCAGGATACAGTGGTCAACCCCCAGACCGGGGAAACCCACCGGGAGGAGAGCTTTAACCCCATATTTATGATGAGTACCTCCGGATCGCGAGGGAATGCCGATCAGATGCGCCAGTTGGCTGGAATGCGGGGCCTGATGGCCAAGCCATCCGGAGAAATCATTGAAACCCCGATCACTTCATCTTTCCGGGAGGGACTCAGTGTATTGGAATACTTCACTTCCACCCACGGGGCCCGGAAAGGGCTGGCTGATACTGCCCTCAAAACAGCCAACTCCGGTTATCTGACCCGGCGTCTGGTGGATGTGGTCCAGGACGTGATTGTTTCCGAACTGGATTGCGGCACAGTGGACGGCATTGAAATCACTCGGCCCAGCGTTCCCGGCGAACAGCAAGAGACCTTGACCGAACGAATCCTGGGCCGGATGGCCATGTTTGATGTCTTTCATCCAGAGACCGAGGATCTTTTGGTTCCGGCCAATACCCTGATCGACGAACCGGCTGCTCGGCGTATAGAGGAGGCCGGCGTGCATTCCGTGGTTATCCGCTCGGTGCTTACCTGCCAGAGCAGGCAAGGTGTTTGCGCGTATTGCTACGGCCGGGACTTGGCCAGGGGGCATTTGATCAATGTCGGGGAATCTGTGGGCATCATCGCTGCCCAGTCCATTGGTGAACCGGGTACGCAGTTGACCATGCGTACTTTCCACATCGGGGGAACCGCTTCCAAGGAAATCGAACAATCCTCTATTGTGGCAGGTTATCCGGGACAAATCACCTTGAGTGGTGTGCGCACGGTGAAAAACAAAGAAGGCCAGCTTATGGTCATGGGCCGAAATGGCCAGATCGGGATTGTGGACAATCAGGGACGGGAACGGGAACGTTACACCCTGCCCTCGGGAGCCAGACTGTACGTCCAGAGTGGTGATACCGTGGAAAAGCATACAGTGCTGGCTGAATGGGACCCATTTCAGGAGCCCTTTGTCACCGATGTGACCGGAGTGGTTCGATTTACCGATATCGTGGAAGGCAAGACCTACCAGGAAAAAGTTGATGAGACCACCAACCGGGCCACGAAAACCATCATTGAATATCGATCCACCAATTATCGGCCCAGTCTCTCTCTGTGCGATGACGAGGGCAATGTGCTCACCCACTCGGTAACTGGTACGGATGCTGTCTATCACCTCCCGGTAGGGGCCATTCTCATGGTCAAGGACGGGGATATGGTTCACGCCGGGGATGTGCTGGCCCGTAAACCGCGGGAAAGCGCCAAGATCAAGGACATCGTCGGTGGTCTTCCGCGGGTGGCTGAGCTATTTGAAGTCCGCAAACCCAAGGACTTGGCAGTAATTTCCGAGATCGAAGGGACGGTCAGTTTCGGACCGGACGTCAAAGGTAAGCGCAAAATCATTGTTACTCCAGAAGCCGGTGATCCGAAGGAGTACTTGGTGCCCAAGGGCAAGCACATTACAGTTCAGGAAGGCGATTTCGTGGAAGCTGGTGAGTTTCTGACCGAAGGCGCCCCGGAATTGCACGATTTATTAAAGATAAAAGGTGAAAAATATCTGGCCAAATACCTGGTGGACGAAGTCCAGGATGTGTATCGGTTTCAAGGGGTGCACATCAACGATAAGCATATAGAAATCATAGTCCGCCAGATGCTCAAAAAGGTGACCGTAACAGATCCTGGTGATACCGGGTTTCTTTTGGGCGAGCAGGTCGACAAGCTGACCTTTATGGAAGGCAATGCAACGGCCATTCGCCAGGGCCACACACCGGCAAATGCCCAGCCACTGGTCCTGGGTATTACTCAAGCCTCTCTGAGTACCGACTCCTTTATTTCCGCCGCATCTTTTCAGGAGACCACCAAGGTGCTCACTGATGCGGCCATGCAGTCCAAGACCGACTTTTTGCAGGGCTTAAAGGAGAATGTCATTGTCGGCCGGGTAATTCCGGCCGGGACCGGCTTCCGGCCTTACATGAACCTGGATATTCAGGTTCCGGATCAACCGGAAAAGCCGGACAGCTTCTTGGATGAATTGAGCTATGACCGAATGGAGCAGGAGGACAGCGGAGCCTAATGCCTTGACACAAGTTGAATGTGGCAAAGTATGAACCTTCCTCCAGCCCCTTCTTCCCGCCTGGAAGACAAGCGGGAAGAAGGGGAAACAGAATAAGAATGGCCCAGTTCTATACCAGACAATATTGAAATGACTCGCCACTGGCTGGTGGAGTTAGGCCTGTTATTTGAGGGCACCCAGTGGAATGAATTTTGGTGTCATGCGAATAACATATTCGATTTCTTGTCCATTGCCTGCAAGATGCTGCAGTTCGAGAAATCCAGGCGGTAGCACGTTGACAGCTAGGTAGGGATATAGTAAAAGATTCAGCTTTTCGAGAACAGATTTAATGGAGGACCAATGCCGACCATCAATCAGTTGATCAACAAGCAACGAAAAAAGGTGGTGGCCACCAAGAAACGGGCGGCTTTGCAGGAATGCCCTCAAAGACGGGGAGTATGTGTCCGCGTGTATACCACCACTCCCAAAAAACCGAACTCAGCCTTGCGCAAAGTGGCCAGGGTGCGGTTGACCAATGGAATTGAGGTCACTTCCTATATACCTGGAGAGGGGCACAATCTGCAGGAGCATTCAGTTGTGCTGGTCCGCGGCGGCCGGGTCAAGGATCTGCCCGGAGTTCGCTACACAGTGGTCAGAGGTTCCCTGGACACCGCCGGAGTCCAGGATCGACGGAAAAGCCGTTCCAAATACGGGGCCAAGCGCCCTAAATAGTGTTTTCGCCAGGAGAGGACAATGCCAAGAAAAGGACCGGTACCCAAACGCCAAGTACTGCCTGATCCGCGATTTCAAAGCCGACTGGTGGCGAAGTTCACAAACCGGATTATGCGGGATGGAAAAAAGAGTTTGGCCGAAAGACTTGTGTATCAAGCCATTGATGAGCTCGGTCAGCAAGCAAACGACGATGCATTGAAAGCCTTTGAGCAGGCAGTGAGTAACGTCAAGCCACAACTGGAAGTCAAGTCCCGCCGGGTGGGAGGGGCCACGTATCAGGTTCCAGTGGAGGTCAAGCCCGATAGGCAGGAGGTTTTGGCCACCAGGTGGCTCATTCATGCCTCCCGGGGACGTGGAGAAAAGGGGATGTCCCGGAAACTGACCGCTGAACTCATCGATGCCTATAACAATCGGGGCGGAGCGATCAAAAAACGTGAAGACACCCACCGGATGGCGGAAGCGAATAAAGCCTTTGCCCATTACCGGTGGTAAGGTCAATCGACACGGATATATGAACGGCATACGTACAACACGCTGGTAAGCAGGAAAAAGCTTGGATAAGGATACGAAGTGGCTCGAGTAATCCCCTTAAACAGACAGCGTAATATTGGGTTCATGGCCCATATTGACGCCGGAAAAACGACCACCACGGAACGGATACTCTTTTATTCCGGTGTGTCGCACAAAATCGGTGAAGTCCACGACGGGCAAGCCATCATGGATTTTATGGTCCAGGAGCAGGAGCGGGGCATCACAATTACCTCCGCGGCTACCACCTGTTATTGGAAGGACCACCGGATTAATATCATCGACACACCTGGGCATGTAGACTTTACAGTTGAGGTAGAGCGGGCCCTGCGGGTTTTGGATGGGGCCATTGCTGTCTTTTGCGCCGTGGGTGGGGTAGAGCCGCAGTCAGAAACCGTTTGGCGGCAGGCCGATAGGTATCATGTCCCCAGAATGGCCTTTGTAAATAAGATGGATCGCACCGGAGCCGATTTTTTCCGGGTCGTGGACATGATCAGGGACCGACTCAAAGCCAAGCCGGTGCCCTTGCAGATCCCCATCGGCAAGGAAGCCGATTTTAAAGGGGTAGTGGATTTGATTCAGGGAAAGGCCTTGTATTTTGATGAACAAAGCCTGGGCAAGAAAACTTTTTCCGAGAATATTCCCACAGACCTTGAAGAATCCACCAATACCTGGAGGGCTCATCTCATTGAGTCCATTGCCGAAGAAGATGAAGCCCTTTTGGAAAAATTTATTGCCGGAGAGGACATTTCTCCGGAAGAGATTCGAAACGGAATCCGCCAAGCCGTGCGCAACATGACTATATGCCCGGTGTTGTGTGGTTCGGCGTTTAAGAATAAAGGGGTGCAGCCCATGCTGGATGCCATCATTGAGTTTGTGCCATCCCCCCAAGATCTTCCACCCATAGTGGGCAAGACCCCGGATGGGCAGGAAGTGGCCTGTGAATGCAGGGACGAAGCACCCTTGAGTTCTCTCGCTTTTAAACTGATGACTGATCCCTATGTGGGGCATTTGACCTTTTTGCGTATCTATTCTGGACATATTGAGAGCGGAATGACCGTGGTCAACGCGGGTACAGGTCGTAAAGAGCGCATAGGTCGATTGCTGAAGATGCATTCCAACAAGAGGGAAGAGATCAAGGAGGCATGGTCCGGGGATATAGTGGCTGCGGTGGGACTTAAGCAGGTCAGTACCGGGGACTCACTGTGTGATCCCAAGCGACCTGTTATTTTGGAAACCATGGAGTTTCCAGAGCCGGTTATCGATGTAGCTATTGAGCCCAAGACCAAACAGGATCGGGATGCCTTGTCTCAGGCCTTGCAAAAATTATCCAAAGAAGATCCCTCATTTCGGGTACGTACCGACGATGAGACCGGGCAAACCATCATTTCCGGCATGGGTGAATTGCACATCGAGATCATAGTCGATCGATTGACCCGCGAGTTTAAGGTTGATGCCAATATCGGAGAACCCCAGGTTGCGTACCGGGAAACCATAACCCAGCCGGCCAAGGTGGACAAAAAGTTCGTCAAGCAGACCGGTGGCCGGGGGCAATACGGGCACTGTGTGTTGGAAATACAGCCGGCTGAAGAGGGAACCGGATATCAGTTTACCAACTCCATTGTCGGCGGCGTGATCCCCAAAGAATATATTCCGGCCATTGACCGCGGGATTCGAGATGCTTTGAAAAACGGTATTATTTCGGGCCATCCGGTCATAGATGTCGATGTTCATCTCGTGGATGGGTCGCAGCACGAGGTGGATTCATCGGAGCAGGCCTTTTATATCGCTGGATCCATGGCCATCAAGGAAGCCTGCATGAAGGCCGGTCCGGTGATTTTAGAACCGATCATGACTGTAGAAATCGTAACGCCCGACGAATATACGGGTGATGTGATGGGTGATCTCAATGGGCGGAGAGGCAAGGTCTTGAATATGGAGCCCAGGATGGGGGCCCAAATCATACGGGTCAATGTTCCGTTGAAAGAGATGTTCGGGTATTCCACGGAGCTTCGTTCACATACCCAAGGAAGAGCTACGTTTAGTATGCAATTTGATCATTATGAGCGCGTTCCAGCGAGCCTGGCGGATAAAATTCAGAAAAGCAGGGGGTAGGTATGGCAAAAGAGAAGTATTCCCGGACCAAACCGCACGTGAA
>CAZUER010000098.1:0-15449 GCA_964619345.1 uncultured Desulfohalobiaceae bacterium | reverse complement strand
TGTTCAATATACTTTGTGGGGTGAGCCGCAAGGACGACACCCTCCCTTTGCGGGTTATGACCAGGGCCAGGGACGGGGGCAGGGCCAAGGGCCAGCTCCCTCCATTGGGCCGTATGCTTGGTGACTACTATGCCGTCCGCGGATGGGATGAGTTTGGTCGCCCCCGGCCGGAGACTTTGCGGCGGTTGGGCCTGAAAGAGAATTATGAGCTATAAGGAGCAATCCCATGCGTCCCATGCCGGATGTGGATATCCACGCCATCCAGGCCAACTGGAAACATCCCACCGATATCCGCTTCGGTCTGCACCGGATACAAGAGCTGCCGGATATCTGTTGGGAGCTGGGAATCAGCCATCCCTTGCTGGTCACAGACAAGGGGGTGGCTGATCTGGCATTTGTCCAGGATATGTTGTCTGCAGCCCATCATGAAAGCATCCATCCGGGCATCTTTGCTCAGATCCAGGGCGAGCCGGATGCGCAGTGCATCAAGCAGGGAGCCCTGAATTATCGGCAGGGAGGATTTAACGGGATTGTGGCCGTTGGCGGGGGAAGCGCCTTGGATGCGGCCAAGGCCATTGCCCTGGCCGCATGTGTGGGACCCAGACGGCTGTGGCTGTATACAGCTGATGCCTGTTCCGGTCCGGCTCCGGCTTTGCCCCTGCCGTCCATCATAGCCGTACCCACCACAGCCGGCACAGGATCAGAGGTGGATGCCAATGCCGTGATCACCGAAGAGGGTGGGGATCGAAAAGTGAGCCTGTATCATCCCCAGCTCATGCCCAAAGTGGTCATTGCTGACCCGATCCTGACCACTCAGCTCATTCCCTATCTGACTGCAGCCACAGGCATGGATGCCCTGTCCCATAACCTGGAGGCCCTGTGCAGCCCTGTGTTTCAGCCTATACTGGATGCCATTGCCGTGCAGGGGGTCGGCTTTCTCAAGGAATGGCTGCCGGTGGCGGTTGCCCACGGGGAGGATAAAGAGGCCAGGATGTACACCATGGCTGCATCCATAATGGGGGCCATGGCCTTTGAAAAAGGGCTGGGGGCCATGCACGCCATTGCCCATGCAGTTGGGGCCAGGTTCAAGATTCATCATGGACGGGTCATTGGGGCAGTTATGCCCTATGTCTTGCAGGTTAATCTGCCCCACATTGAGTCCAAGATGGAAGCTTTGGCCAGAAGACTGGATCTGGCCCAATACAACGGACAGGCTGTGCTGGACTGGATCCTGGATCTGCGTTTGGAGATTGGGTTGCCCCATTGTCTGGCTGAGCTGGGAGTGCGCCAGGAGCATGTCCCGGACTTGGTGCGGACTGCTTTGCAGGATGTGAATGTGCATACCAATCCGGAGCACATGGAGGAGACGGTCTTGAGCAGGGTGCTGGGCAGGGCGATCAGCGGAGAGCTGGAAAAGGATTAGCCAATGTGTGGAATCGTCGTCTACTGCGGGCAGGCCGAAAATCCCCTGACCCGGATTTTGACCGGGATGTGGTCCATTATTTACCGGGCTCCGGACAGTACCGGGGTAGGGATGTTCGGAGACGAGCTGGAACCGATTCGGACCAGAAAAGCCGTAGGTTCAGTGGTGGATCTGGTCCAGAGCCTGAATGCCAACCCCTTGACCGAGCGCACCGGCGCGGAGCTTGTTTCCTGTTTTTTCTCCCCTGATGCCGGGACGGAAGAGATTTTGGACGGGCAGCGCCGGCTGCTGCAGTTTGAAGGATTTCCCCTGGATCATTCCCAGTCCTGCCGGCAAGGCCAAAAAGAACCTCCCACCTGGTCTGAGCTCCAGGATTTTGGCCAGGGTCTTGGTATACAACCGGGCATGGCCGGACGGCCTCGGGCCGAGCAGGAAATGACCATCTCTTCAGCCCGTGATCTGCGGGAGGTGATCCACACCTGCATTGTGGATTTTGATTTGCCGCCCCTGGTGGTCAAGTCCATCCTGGCCCATGCACTTCAAGGCACCCTGGATGAGATGGCAGCAGCAGGCTCTGTACCCTTGCCTGTTCCCAGGGTCTTGGATGAGCTGGATCGTCTGTTTGAAGGTCTTGTGGACAAGGGCCGGGCGCCGCGGCCTTTGCGGGAGGATCCGGATGTATGGGGTAAATCTTCGTACCCTCGACGTTACTTGTGGCAGGCCCTGACTCGGACGCCGCTACGGCTGCCGGCGGATTATGATAGGGACGGGGTGCGGCGTCTCTTTGGGCTGCTGGATGCCTTGATCATGACCCGGGCCGGCCGGGATGGCCGGTTCAACGAGACCATCCAAAACGCATTCAGTCAAACAGGAACCGGCCGGAACCTGTCCGGCCTGCACTGGCAGAGCCTGTACCGGGCCGAGCGGGCCCTGAATGTCTACGGCTTGGCCGCGGCTTCGGTATACACCCATCTGCAACAGGAACAGGGCCTGCACTGGGGGCGGCAGGCACCGCCCTGGGGGCAGACGCACCCCCTGCTTTTACAGGCCTTGAGTCAACCGGTTCTGGCCCATGGCCGGTGGGCCATTCAGTCCCAGGTGACCCTGAACAACACCCACCCGTTTGTGGACCAGGAGGGGGTCAGATGCGCCTGCGTCAACGGGCAGTTCAGCAGTGAAGTGGAGAGCCGGGTCCGCCAGTTTCTGGTCCGGGTGGCCAACATCCGCCTCCGCAGCGAGAACTCCACTGAATATTTCGCTCAGCTGTGGGGACTGTACGCCAAGGTCTTTTCCCGGGAGCAGTCCAGATATGAAGCCATTCGCCAGCAAGTGGCCCTGGGGCTTGAGGATCTGGCCGTGGGCAGTCAGGCCATCGACCATCAGGTCTATAAGCGCCTGCACGGGGCTTCTGCCGAGGATATTGAGGAGCTGGCCTTTGTCCAGGCCATGCGGATAATGATCCGGGACGGGGGGCAAGTGGCGGTGGCCGGCATGAGCCTGGTGTCTCCGCATCGGATTTTCGCCGCCAGCCACAACAGGCCGGTGTTCGTGGTCCGCAGGCCAAACACGGATGAGTTCATGCTGGTCTCGGATGTGAATGCGGCCCTGGGGCTTTTCCCCCAATCCATGATTCAGGAACAGGCCGGGAAACTGCACAGGCTGATGGAGGAGCAGGCTCAGGCTTCTGTGGTCACCGGGCCTTCCGGCAGCTCCAGTTCTCGGCCTCAGAAGGAACAGGAAGAGATTCTGGATAGATTTCAGGTCAGGGTCATTCCCCTGGAAGGGGAGGAGCTTTTGGCCCGCATTCAGACCAGGTGGGAAAGGGCACAACCCTGCCGGGAAGTCACGGTCACTGATCTTGACGGGCAGGAGCAGGGAGATATCGAACCCTTCAACACCCGCCTCTCGCCGGTCCAGATGAAGCGCAATCTCAATCAGACGTTTTACGAGACCCATGTGCAGGAGATCCCCAATCGCCTGCAGGAGATTCTGGGTGCCTATCTGCCGGCTGGAAGCGACCCGGATATTGCCCGTTTCCCGGTCCGGATGCGCCTGCTCAGGCGCCGTTTCGGGCAGGAGCTGAGGTCCCTGCGCCGGGTGTTTCTGGTGGGCATGGGCTCGTCGTATCATGTGGCGGCCATGGCCAAAAGTCTGATCCAGGAGCTGGTTCCGGATCTGCCGGTTGTGGTCCAGAGCCCGGTGGAAATCGAGAATGTGGGCAAAAGCCTCAATGCGGACCGGGACCTGGTCATCTTTCTCAGCTGGTCCGGAACCACCTCGGACATGGTCCAGCTGGCCAAGGATGTGCGCAATCATCATATAACTGCGGTTGGGATTACGGAGAAACCTTTTGCCGATTTGGGTCTGGTCCTGCGCAAAAGCGGTGGGGTCATTCCGGTCATGAGTGGAGAGGAAGTTACGGTCAGCGGGGTCAAGAGTCTTTTGTGCATGCTCATGGGCCTGGAGCTCTTCGCCCTGGCCCTGCTCAATGAGGTGGGTTACGGCCGCAAGGCCGCGGCTGTGGGCCGCAGGCTGCATGATGTGCCCAGAATAATGGATGAGATGCTCGAAGAGGCCTCCTATAGGCGGTGGAGCAAAAAGCAGTGTGCAGCGTTTCAGGACAGCCTGTGCCATGTGATCATTGATGCCCAGCACTCCGTGGGATCGGGCACGGAAATGGCCCTGAAGCTGGAAGAAAACAGCTGGACATCCATGGGCAAGACCTTTGATTTTCGGGATGTCGAGCCGCATGTTTTCGATGCCTGGAGTGATGACAATCTGATCGTGGTCAATGCCACCAATCGGGCCAGGCTGCAGGAGGCCCTGTTTTGCATGCGTTCCCTGCAGACCAAGGGTGTGCCCTTTGTGTGCACTACCTTTGAGCATGAAAGCCTGGATACAGTGCGAGAGACCTGTGGGCAGCGGGTTCTGGTCTTGCCCAAAGCCGACGATCTGGTTCAGCCCTTTGTGGATCTGTTCTACTATCTTCAGTTCGGCCTGGATTATGGCTTGGCACATGGCCGCCAACCCGGAGAGTTCCCCCGTAATCGGGCCAAGTCGGTGACCGCCAGCCGCAGCAGACCCCAGTCCATGCCCGGACCGGCCCGGGAAATGGCCGCCTTGAAGGCGGTCAACGAGACCTGGCTGGCCCGCAAGGCTGATGCGGATCCAGGAAGCCGCAGTGAGCTTTCCACTTGGGAGCAGTCCAGAGTGCGGGAATGGGAAGGGCATATCTACCGTGATCTGCGGATCCTGAGCCGAATTCTGGCCGGCGCGGATCCCCTGGCCGGGTTGATGGTCCGTCCTGACCAGGTGGTCCAGGATTTGGCTGAGATGCTCTGGGAGCAACTGGCCGTGGACGGGGAGATGGTCTTCATGCCTCTGGACAAGGCAGCCGACGCCACAGCCCGGACTGTGGCCAAGCAATGGTCTTCACTTCTGGCCTGCCCCATCCGGGTGGACTCACCAGGGGCCAGCCTGCGGGCCCCGGGCCAGGACAGCCTGATCGTTTTTTTGGCCTCCCAGGAGCCGGAAGATTATGTTTTAGATGGTTTTTTGCCGGATGTATCCACCAATTGCCTGTGGATCGGCCCCCAGCTCAATGATCGTTTTGCCCGGGCTTTTGAGCAGGTTGCCGGGTATGCACCCCTTCGCGACCTGGGGCTGTATTGCCTCCAGGATGTCCTGTATGCCGCTTTGTCTTTGTTCTTTATTCAAATCTGGGAACAAAAAGCTCCTGACAAGGCCCGCATATTGAGGCAGCACTTCAGCCTGGCCCAGTTGGTGGTGCATGCCATTCTAGAGGATACGACCCTGCACCGGGATCTGGTCCAGACCCTCACAGACAATCAGGAATACATGACCGCTCTGTTCATCGGTCCGGCTACAGGCAACGGCCTGGCCTGGGTCCAGCGCTTTGACCAGCACGGGGGCAAGATCCTGGAATGGTACCCATTTGGGGCCAGCTCCCATGGCCCCCTGGTCACAGTGGACAATAGGGTGCAGGACAAGTTCGTGCCCTTGACTGTCAGGGAGGAAATGCTGGATGTTTTTGGCCAAGAGCAGGTCCAGAAGTGGGAGAAAGACTATTTTGACGGCCAATTGATAGAACAGGTGTGGAGTGATTCCGGATCAGGGGTCAAAACCGCTCCGGTTTCCGCTTTTTTCGCCCAGGGGCAGTGGTTCTTGCCTGAGCTCAAGCCAGGCTATGATTGCCGTCAGGACAACCTCATCTTTATCGACGCCTGTTCGGCCCGAGCCTTTGGGCAGGCCCTGGATGAGCTGGCCACCTTCGGCTGCCGGTTCGCCCGAATGACGGTCATATCCCAGGCCGCTTTCGTCCGCCAGGGGAAGCTGGCTGGGTTTAATCCCCATCCCATCAGCCACCTGCTGCTGCTGCCCGATCTGGGAGCCCCGGTGTCCCAATATCTACTCCCCTTTGCCCACACCCTCCTGAGCACGGCCATGGCCGCCCAGAGCTCTTTATAAAAGAGTTTTGACCGCGGAATACACGGAAAACACGGAAATTATAAAAGCCTATGAAAAGACTCTTTCATTGATTAAATGAAGTCACCTTGAATCCTGTGATTTTTCCTTTGTGAAAGGATGATTCGTTTACATTCAAGCTGGGGGTAATGTCCAAAGTTGACGAGCAATCCCAAGTTGAATTGTGTTCCATGTAAGTAATTTAGCACTTGTGCTTTATGTTCTTCATTGACTTCCCTAACCGCCTTGATTTCAACTATGATTTTGTCATGGCAGATAAAATCAGGTATTTAAGTTTGGGTTAGTCGACGTCCTTTATAATCCAAAGCGAGCTCTTTTTGGGCCTGAAAGGGGATTTCTTGTTCCTCAAACTCAATTGAAAGACATTCTTGATAGACTGCATCCAGAAATCCACACCCCATGTGTTTGTAGACTTCAAAGCATGCCCCACGGATAGCATATGTCAGATCTTCATACATCAACACAACATCTCTCCTTGACAAGAGTATTAACCGCTGAAGACGTGGAATACACTGAATAAAAAGAAGTTAGAGACATATTTTTGAGCTGGCCCTTACGTATTTTACTTAAAATACATCTCCTTTATTTCCGTGTTTTCGGCGTGTTCAGCGGTTTATATTCTTTTATTCTACAATTAAAGTCCGGCTCTTGTCCTTGAACCGGACCGTCCACTTCCGGCCCCAGGCCGGAAGCTCCCGGCGGGTGGGAGGAGTCTTGCGCACTCCGCCGGTCTTGACAAGCAGGATCTCCTGCTTTTCCGGATGGTACTCCACATAAACATCGAGGTTCTCCAGGCGCAGCCGGCGGGGGTAGGTCCGCTCGAAGCGCTCCCGCTCCCATTCCGGAATGCCTTCGAAGTGCAGGTCGTCCGGCTCCAGGAGGGCCAGATCGGTGCTTTCCTCCAGCCCCAGCTCCTGCAGCCTGGCGGCCAGCCATGCTTCGGCATCCACCTTCTTCCCGTTGTACATTCCGATATGTACGGCCAGGTTCCAGGCCTGCACGTCGTCCGCTATCCTCTCTCCGGCCGGGACCAGGATCTGCCCCTCCAGGATCAGCCGGCTCACAGCCCGGCGCAGCTCCGGGCCCCGGGGCTCCCGCCGCTCACTGCTCACGGTGCGCCCGGCCACGCTCCAGGTCTGCTCTATCCAGGCTCTTTCCCCGTCCCAGACAGGAATGGGAGCGGAGGGGGTGCCCACCCGGAACCGGGATAAGAGGTCCATGTCCACCGGGGCCAGGCAGGTGCCCACATTCAGGGTCTGGGTGGTCCCTTTGCCCGGAACGCTGTGCAGGTCGAAAACCAGGGCGGCCAGGTGCTTCTCCGGCATCCGGGACTGGGCCCCGATCTGAATCTCCATATCGTCGTTGCCCATGGCCTGGGTCCTTTTGGGCCTGCGCACAAAGAGGAGCTCGGGAGCGATGTTCAGTACGGCCGCAAGAAACCCGTGCCTGGGCAGCTCCTCCTGCCTGCTGCGGGCCGGCAGCTTGCAGAGCTCCCGCAGCTGGTCGGAAATGGCCCGGGCCTCGCGCAAGGGACCGGGCAGGACGGGGAGCTTCTGCGGCGGGTCGGCCCGCAGGCAGCGGATGAGGGTGGCCGCGTCGCATTCCTCCGGGGCGAAGTTCTTGAGGACCTCCCGGTCCTTGACCGGGGGCAGGGAGGCCAGAATGCGGCCCTGGACGGAGATAGCGGCGGCCAGATCCACCATCATGGCCCGGGTGGGTGGATCGGGCATGGCCATGATCAGGTGGGCCAGAAGGGGATCAACCGGCAGGCGGACAAAGGCCCGGCCGTGCTCGGTGATTCGCCCTTCAGGGTCTAGGGCCTGCATGGAGCTCAGCCGGTTCTGAGCCTGATCCAGGGCAGCCTGGGGCAGGGGCTCCGGAAAGCTCAGCTGATCCATTCTGCGCCCGCAGGCTGCGGCCATGAGCACCAGGTCGCTTAAGTCCTCGCGCAGGATCTCCGGGGGGGTGTAGGATTCCAGCTTGACCTGGCGGCCCCAGAGGCGCAGGCACAGCCCCGGACCCAGCCGCCCGGCCCGGCCGGTCCGCTGGTCGGCCGAGGCCTGGGAGATGACCGACAGTCCCAGGACGGTACGCCCGTTGCGCCGGAAAGTCCGCCGTTCCAGGCCGGAGTCGACCACGGTCCGGACCGAGGGCAGGGTCAGGGAGGTCTCGGCCACGTTGGTGGCCAGGATGACCCGCTGTCTGTCGGACGGAGCCAGAACAGCGTCCTGGGTGGCGCTGTCCGTGGAGGCATGCAGACTGATGACCCGATCCGGGGGCAGCCGCTTGTCCACAAGGGACTTGGCGGCCTGAATTTCACCCCGGCCGGGGAGAAAGACCAGGATATCCCCTTCCGGGGTCCGGTCCAGGACCTGGTCCACGGCTTTGGCCACCCGCTGATCCAGGCCCTTGCTGCGGGGCAGGGAGGTCTCCTGGGCATACTCGGTATGGACCGGGTAGGAAGGATCCTCAGCCGAAAGGCTGGTTCCTTGGATATACCCGGCCAGCTTCCAGCCGGCAAAGGTGGCCGAGGTCAGGACCACCCGGCGGGCATCGGCCTGCAGCAGGGCCAGGAGGAGATCCATGTCACAGCGCCGCTCGTGGAACTCGTCCAGAATCACAGTAAAGTACCCGCAGAGCTTCCCATCCGCATACCAGCGCAGGGCGATTCCCGGAGTGACGAAGACAAGCCGGGAGTCCGGGCCGAAGCGGGTTTCAAAACGGGTGGCGAAGCCGATCTCCCCTCCCAGGCCCACCCCTTGCCTGGAGGCCAGGTAACGGGCCAGGGACCGGCAGACAATGCGCCGGGGCTCCACCACCAGGACCCGGCCGGCTTGCAGGGACCAGATGGGCAGGCGGGTGGACTTGCCGGTGCCGGTAGGGGCCTGGACCACCACCGAGCCCTGATTCAGGGCGGACAGAAACTCAGGCTTCAGGGCCTCAAAGCCTTTCTCATTGCTCGTTGTCGTTTGGGTTGGCATGCGCAGAGGATAGGAGATAGAATGTGATAGGAGCAAGGCCTTTCTGCCCTGTTTGACAAAGACCCAGTGCCCCCATAATGGATTAATATGCATTATAAAAAGGTTAGAGAAACATTATCCCAATCCCACGGAGTCATGTGTGGATAAAGATCAGGCTGCCGGTGGGGCTGAATGGTGAGGGAAAGATGCTATGATCACTGTCTCCATTCGGCTGTATGAAGAACTGAACCGGGTTCTGCCCCAGGCTGAGCGCAAAAAGGCCATTGACCGGATGGTACCCAACGGCTCCACTCTCAGGCACCTGCTGTCCATTCTGGGTCTGTTCCCGGAGGACATCGATCTGGCCCTGGTCAACTCCAGGTCTGTCTCTCTGGACCATGTGCTGGGCCCCCAGGACCGGGTCAGCCTGTACCCCGAGTTCGAGTCTCTGGACATCCGCGGGGTGAGCGCAGTGCGGGACATTCCGCTCCGAAATCCCAGGTTCGTGGCGCAGAACTCCCTGCGCGGTCTGGCCAGTCTTTTGCGGGATATGGGCTATGACTGCATCTGCCCGGACCGGGCCTTGAAGGCGGACCTGGCCCGGATGAGCAGACAGGAAAAGCGCATTTTGCTGACCAGTGACCCGGATATGGCCCGAAGCTACGCCTTGGACCGCTGCGTGCATGTGCAGTCCACCCGGCCGGAAGGCCAGCTGCAGGAGGTCGTGCACCGGTTTCAGCTCGGAAAAGTCGCTGTCCAGGCACCTTAGGCATTTGATAGGGGGTCAGAACATGACTGGCCTGTTCTGACCCGGGTCGCCGTCCAGCCCGGCCAGCAGCTCATCCATTTTCCTGCAATAAACGCAGCATATTGAGCCGGCTCAGCCTATCAACCAGGGAAACTGATGTTCACAACGGCCAGCACACCAAGACGCAGGAATATGCCGATGCATTTCACAACAGAAAGGGCTCAGAGATATCTCGGCGTCCATTGTTCTGTGGCAGGTGGTCTGTATAAGGCAGCAGAGCGGATAACTGAGCTGCAGGGTACGGCCCTGCAGGTCTTTACCCGCAATCAGCGGCAATGGGCGGTCAAACCCTTAAAGGATTCGGAGGTGGAGGAGTTCCGCCGGGCCAAGGACAGCTGGGGGGAGTATCCGGTCCTGGCCCATGACAGCTATCTGATCAATCTGGCCAGTCCGGAGAAGGAGCTGCGGGAGAAGTCCATACTGGCCTTCACCCAGGAAGTAAAACGCTGCGCCCGGCTGGGAATCTCCCTGCTGGTTACTCATCCCGGGTCCTGCAAGAGCCAGGGCCGGAATCAAGGGCTGCGGGCCTATGTGCAGGCCCTGGACCGGTCCCTGGCTGCAGCCGCAGACAATGAGCCCCAAAGTATCCGGGTCCATGTCCTCCTGGAGACCACGGCTGGACAGGGAACGGCCTTGGGCGGAGATTTCGGGGATCTGTCCGAGATCATGGCCCGGAGCGCCTTCCCGGACAGGCTGGGCGTGTGCCTGGATACCAGCCATGTCTTTGCCGCCGGCTACGACCTGCGGGATGAGCACAGCTACACCCGGACCTTGTTCAGCCTGGACCGGGCCGTGGGCCTGGACCGCCTGCTGGCCGTTCATCTCAACGACAGCAAGCATCCTCTGGGCAGCCGCCTGGACCGGCACGAGCACATCGGTCACGGGGAGCTGGGCCTGGAGCCGTTCCGGCTCCTGCTCAACGATTCCAGACTGGCCGGAGTGCCCATGGTCCTGGAGACGCCCAAGGACAAGGCCGGGGAGTGGGATCGGCAGAACCTGGCTGTGCTCAGAGATATGGTCACATAAGTATGCTTTATCCGCCGAGCTCTCATGTGCCCCGCGTTTATGTTGACCGCAATAAACGCAGCAGGCGGCCCTTGAGCAAAATGGCGTCTTCAGGACACAGCTCCTGACAGCAGTAGCAGTGAATGCACGTGTCACTTCGCACCGCATGACCGTTCCCGGTCATCTGCATGGCCCCAACCGGACAGTGGGAGACGCACAGCCCGCACTGCACGCAGCGGGAGGAGACCACTTCCGGCAGGCAGTTGATCCACCTGGACAGGCATCTGTTCAGGACCAGACCGGCCAGGCCGGGGAGGAAGGTCTGCGGAAAACGGAAATTTGTCACCGGTTCCAGCTCTCCCTGGATCTCCATCCGGGCCGGATCGATCTCCCCCAGTCCTCTTTTCCCGGCTTCCAGGATGTGGGGAACGGATCTCGGCTTTTGGCCCAGAAAGCAAACAGCGGCCGCATCCAGGCTGACCGCATTATCCGAGGCCAAGAGCTTGCCCAGGGCAACAGGGCTGCCGTTGGCCGGGCCGTTGCCCTGCATGCCTACCACGGCGTCCAGTATAGTCAGATCCGGCGGCCGCAGGCTGTAGATGTCCACCAGGGCCTGGGCAAACTGGTGCGGCCGGGGGCAGGCGGAGTGAATGCGCAGCTTGTCCCCGCCCACCACATAGCCGAAGGTGTTTTTGATTCCAGCGGTGAGCACTGTCAGGGTATGGGTCTTCAGCTTGGGGACGCTTATGATCACATCCGCCTCCAGGATCTGTCTGGACACGGCCACGTGGTCAAGGTATTTGGAAGATACCGGGCAGTGCACGGGATTGTGCCCCAAGGGGACGTAGCAGCCCAGGGCGGCCTGCTCAATCCCGCTTACGGCAGCGGACCGGCCGGAGCGTCCATAGGCGCTGATGCCTGGATTGTCCCCGACCATGACCTTGGCCCCGCGGTCCAGCAGGGCCTTGACTACAGCCTGGATAACAGCTGGATGGGTTGTCACGCCCTTGTCCGCAGAGTGTGGGGCCAGGATATTGGGCTTAACCAGGACGGATCTGCCGGCCCAGTCCCGGGGAAAAGCTTTCATAATCCGGTCAATGACCTGGGGCAGCGCGGCATCGTAGCCGGCATCCTGGATCAGGACCCTGGCCGGACGAGCTGTATCCATTGCCTGGTCCTCCTGGTTCTGGAACTGAGCTTCTGTCTTTGATTGGGCATGCATCTTTTGGGACATAAATGCAACGTTCTTTCAGCGACATCGTGTGAAACGAGACCAACGCAACACAGGACAAGGATATGGCTGACTGCTTTTGCTTTACAGACAGGCTTGAGGTCTCGGCCTCAGCCGGGGTATCTATCATAGATATCACAGAGACGCTGCAACAGACCGTCACTCGGTCCCGGATGCATACAGGCACCCTCAACGCCACCTGCATCGGCTCCACCGGGTCTTTGACCACCATAGAGTATGAACCTGGAGCTGTACAGGATCTCAAGCGGGTCATCACCGAGCTGGCCCCGCCGGAAGGTGAGTACGAGCATGAAAAGGCCTGGCAGGACGGAAACGGCCACAGCCATGTCCAGGCCGCCCTCCTGGGGCCGTCCCTGGCGCTTCCCGTCCGGCAGGGACGACTGCATCTGGGCACCTGGCAGCAGGTTGTGGTCATCAACCACGACATCAAGTCCAGGCGGAGGCGGATCGAGGTGACCCTTGTGGGTGAGTGAAAAACCCAATATGAATAAGGCAATAAAAAAACATGGAGAATGTGATGTCATTAAGCTTGGAACTGATACTGGCGGTCCTGCTCGGAGGTGCAGCCCTGGGTCTGTTGGCCTGGAAGGTGGGAAAAAACTGCACTCCCTGACTGTATATCTATGTCCCGCTGGGAGTGGGACTATTGACATTTTACGTTGTGTCCAGAATGAACTGAGTTCAATCCAGTTGTTAGCGGAATTGAGGGAATGAAGCTGGTTGCAGCTTCTGATCAGAGACCATGCACGGACTGTATGAATACTCCCAGGAGGAAGTGGTGCTCGATTGGCCGCCAGAAATTCCTGAAGCCTGCCTTTCTGCCCACGGCTGGAGGCATGCGGGGACGAATATCTGTTTGGACTTTCACGGAGATCCCTTGAGGGCTGAGCTGGTCCTCTTCTCCGACGGCAACCACCATATGGCCCTGCATCAGGCCCTGGACAGCTTTTGCCGGAACTTCCAGGGCCTTGGTTCTATCTTTTACGCTACCACCCCACCTGGTCCGCTTCTTGTGTTGCTCAGAGAAGGCAGTCTCTGTCTGGGCAACCTGATTCTCTCCCTCCGGCCCCATGTCTTTATCAGTCCCCCGGACATCATGGACCAGCTGGCCAGCGAGGGCCGTGTGCATCAGGTTGTCCCTTTGGTCCGCAATCAAGGCAATGTCCTTCTGGTGGCCCGGGGCAATCCCTTGAGCATCCAGGAAGTCGATGACCTTTTACCTACCGGGGCGCGGGTCTTTCTCTCCAATCCGGAAACGGAGAAGGCCAGCCATACGGCCTATGCCCGGACCCTAAAGGCCCTGGCTGCCGGGGACAGGGGCAGGGATATCCTGGACTCACTGGCAGCAGACGGCAATCTTGTTGTCGGGGAACGGATTCATCACCGGGAGGCCCCGGAGGCCGTGGCTAGCGGCCGGGCCGATGCAGCTATGGTTTACTACCACCTGGCCCTGCGTTATAAGCGTATTTTCCCGGAAACCTTCGATATTGTCCCCTGGGCGGGAGCGTGGACCGGCCCCATCCCGGACCGGGAAATGTCATTTCCCGGACCAGCATGGGGCTGGTAGACCAAGGCGGAACCTGGGGCCGGGAGCTGATCTCCTTTTTTCAATCTCAGACTGTCCAGGACATCTATTTCTCTCACGGTTTGCTGCCGGATCAGAGTCCAATGGGCCCTGGCAATTGACCGCCAGCATCTTTAGCAGGGCCTTGTAGCTTTTGAGAAGATTTTGAAATGTATGGGCTTTGTGGTTACATTTTTCTTGTTTTTTCTGACAGAGTTTCACGGATAAAGCACTAAAGTGGTGGGAGCTGTCGAAGTGTTGCAGTTTTGCTGAGGGAGATTTATCCTGGATTATAGGCCATGAATATAAAGTTCCTGTTTCTCAGATTCTTGCTGGTGGACAATACGAAAAAGGTCTTGAGCTGGTTTGATGCTGGCGGCAAAAAGTCCAGGGCAGAGTATGCCCAGCATTGGGCCGAGTCAATCTCCAAGCCGGCAGAGGTGGAGGAGATTCTGAAGACTTTGATCAAGTACGGTTTGATGCGCGGAAAAAACAACAGATACAGCATCACCCAGGAAGGGCGAGATTTTTTGAAGTACTTGGGCTGGAGAAGATAGACTTGGACCGAGCCTGAGCTTGGCTCTGTGCATTACCGGCAGGCGGAACATGGGCTGTATGCTCGCAAAACATCTCTCAGGGCTTTAGATGCCTTGCATATTGCCTGTTGCTGGAGCTTTCGTGCCTCATTGGTCACCTGCGACACTTTGATGCATGAAGCTGCTCAGATGCTGGGGCTGGAAAGCATCTTTATCGGTTCTTGAATCTGCCCGGCAGAAATTTATTAGGATAGAGCCTGTTCCAGTGCAGGCCAGGAACAGAATGTGTCCAATGGATCTGAGGTGAAAGAAGACAAATATGCAGCAAGATCCGCTCAAAATCTTTATTGCTCACCGGGAGGCAGTGTGCGGCAGCTGTGGCCGGAATCTCGGATCCAAGGCCTGGATAACTCTGGACCCTGAACAGGGTGCTCTGTGTATGCATTGTGCAGATATGGACCATCTGGTGTTTCTGCCTTCCGGGGATGCGGCCCTGACCAGAAGGGCCCGCAGGCATTCCAGCCTGCCGGCAATCGTGCTCAAGTGGAGCAAAGCGAGAAAGAGGTACGAAAGGCAAGGCATAGTGGTGGAGGAGGAGGCCCTGGCCAAGGCCGAAGAGGAATGCCTCCAGGATGCAGACCTTCGAGAAAGACGGCGTGAACGCGATGCAGTCCGCCGGGCAGATCTGGATAAGCAGTTTGTGCAAAGATTCGCTGAAAGGCTCAGGCAGCTATATCCCGGGCTTCCGTCCGGCCGGGAAAAAAGCATTGCCGAGCACGCCTGCCGGAGATACAGCGGCAGGATCGGCCGGACGGCAGCAGCCAAGGACCTGGAGGAGGAGGCAATACACCTCGCGGTCAGAGCCCATATCCGGCATGTGAGGACAGAATATGATGAACTGCTTTTAAGAGGTTTTGATCGGAGCTCAGCCCGGGCAAAAGTGGAAGATCAGATCCGGGAGGTTTTGGAGAAGTGGCAACAGGGCCAGGAGGATCTATGAGTGATATTGGTATGGTTTCGGAGCTTCGGACGGACTTTGACTGCGAAGTGGTCGGGCTGCCTTCTGAAATGTGGGCTGAGTGCAAGATACAAATCCAGGACAGTGATGATTTCCATTTTGAAATCATAGCTGAAAAAAATCCAGTGATTCACTTGATCATAGGTGATGTGCAATGGAAGGGCACTCTGAAGGGTCTGAAGGAGCTGTTGCAGAGCCAGAAATGATGCTCATACCTGCAGGAAGCGCAAGAATATCATACTGAATTTCTTCAGGGCTCATGCTCTGGCAGGTCCAGCAGAAAACGCCAGGCGGATATGATTTGGATCCGCCGTCCATTGATGTCGATGTCCTCATCATGGTCCCGGGTGACCAATGTTCCAGAATCAAGGCCGAGC
>CAZUER010000097.1:500-15587 GCA_964619345.1 uncultured Desulfohalobiaceae bacterium | reverse complement strand
AACGCCTGGGTTTCGGTTCCGGTTTTGACCTATATCCTTTATGGGGCGGGGAGCAATCCCATCGGAAAATGGATCCCTTTTCGGGAGCTGTCGCAAGGCAAATCCTGGACCGGGCTTTTTGAGCAACGCTGTGAAAAGCCCCTGAAGCAGATTGCAGATGAACACCCCGATTTTTTTGAAGATATTCTTGACATGTTCAGCGGCCGGGACGGAAAGGACCAGTTTGATGCCGATGTGGCTTTGATCCTCCATCCCTTGCCCAAGGTCCCTGTGGCCATCTGTTATTGGCGGCCGGAGGAAGGGCTTGAATCCAGCTTGCACATATTTTTCGACGCCACTGTGGAAGACAATCTGACCATGGGCTCCATATTTGCCCTTGGAGCCGGGTTGGCCCGCATGCTGGAAAAGCTTGTCCAGAGGCATCAGCCCCAGGCGGCTGTGGGGTAGCCATTTTGATCCATTGTCAAAATGGTACATTTTTGTTTTCATCTTTTGGGCTTCGGGCCTGGTTTTTTATGTGCCCCAGCGTGCTGTTGCGGCGGAAATGCTTGTATCTCGTGCTTCGGTGAGCGCATAGGTGCCATTGGCACCCTCATTGCTATGCCCAGATATATGGGATGCACAGAGAGTATCCGGTATTTCCGGTCCATGACGGCAATGGGTGCAAAGGTGGCCGATGAAGCCCCTATTGAAGAGTGGCTGGACGAGCTGGCCGTTTACCTCTCGGAATGCCTGCACACCAGCTGGATTTGCCTTTGTCTTGTGTCCGAAGATTCCGGATGGCGGGAGACATACGTATGGAAGCACGGAGTCAGATCCAGCCACCCAACCTCTTTCCCCCAACAGGAACTGTGCCTCCAAGCCCTGAGCACGGGTCTGCCGGTTGTGGCCGCAGGGAACGATTTCGTTCCCGCTCCAGGGGATGAGTTGCTCCAGTTCAGCCGAGAGAAAGAAGAGATACAGGCTGTTGCCGCTCCTTTGATCCGGGAGGGGCACGTGTGCGGGGCCTTGGGGGTGGACAGGATCTTTTTTTCGCCAATCCCCTGGTCTGAGGATATTCTGGCTTTGGACCAGATTGCCGCATACGTTCTCAGTTGCCTGCACCTGCGCAGCCGTATTCAGACTCTTAAGGCCAGAAACGATCAACTCATCCTGGACCAAAAAAAGCGGGCCTGGCCTTTGGCCTTTCTTGGTCCCAGCCAGGTCATAGATGAGGTCAGAAAGCAGGTAGAGCAGGCTGCTCCTGCAGAAATACCCATCCTTTTGCAAGGCGAGCCGGGTACGCACAAAAATGTTCTGGCCCGTGTCCTGCATGAGTGGTCCATGCGGAACCAGGAGCCTTTTATCCGGGTCAATTGCACTCTGCCCGCCTCAGTCCTGGAGGGTGAGCTTTTCGGTTATACGCACACAGCATTCCCCCAGGCCAATGTGGGCTGCAAAGGTGCATTTGAGGCCGCGGAGAGGGGAACTCTGTATTTGGACCAGATCAACTCCCTGCCTTCCAAGCTACAAAATCGTATCCTTCGGGCTGTTCAGGATCAGAGTGTGGAGCGGTTGGGCGATTATTCCTCCCGCCGCATAAATGTTCGAATCATAGCCTCCAGCAGCAGTACATTGTCCCACCTCGTAGATCGAGGTCTCTTCCGTTCTGAACTCTTCTATCGGATGAACAGATTCCCCATCCTTCTTCCTCCCTTGCGGGAGAGGCGGGAGGATATCGAAACCATGCTCACTCATGCCCTGGGCAGCCGAGAGGAGGGGAATGGGACGGATTTTAGGTTCACCCCACCGGCCCTGCGCCTGCTGCAGGCCTATGCCTGGCCGGGCAATGTACGTGAACTGGAAGCCTTATCCGCCAGGATTCTGCTCACCCAAACGGAAAGCAGAATAAGTCGCCGCCAGATCCTGGAGCTTTTATACCCAACCCCAACCAGAGTATCCCCTTCCTGTGGCTGGGAGAGAGAGGAACTCCCGCCTATGCCTATCCGAGACCTGGAAAAAAAGGCCATTCTTGCTGCCTTACGCCGCCATGGAGGGAGTCAGAACCGAGCGGCCCGGGAACTGGGGATAAGTCCCAGACAACTCGGATATCGGATCAGTAAATACGGCCTGAAAGAAACAATGCGCTCCATGCGCAAGTATGCCCGGCAAGCTGAGGAGTAAGGAGGCAGCTTGAATTTTTGCCTCCATTAAGGCCCGGAATTACTATCCCCTGTGCTGCTCAAAGAGCTGGTAATGTTCTCGGATCATCTGCATGATGGGCAGATCGTAGGGGCATTTCTCCTCGCATTCCCCGCACTCCTCACATAAGGGAACGGTTTCCATGGCCTCCTTGGCAAACTCCACTGCGGTCTGCGGGGACATCCTGGAGGCCATGAGGGGATAGCCCATAGCTGTAGTGATCATGACCCCGCTGGGACATGGTTGGCAGTATTCGCAGCGACGGCAAAAGCGCCGGCCGAGCTCTTGCCGGTAGTCCTCCATACGCCTTTTTTCTGCCTCGCTGACCTGATTCGGTTGAGCATAGCAGGAAACGATCTCCTCTACCGATTTTACGGAATCGAAACCGGGCACGGGAATCGCGTCCGGATACTGCCGCAGAAAGGAAAAGGCCAGGGGACCGTCGTCGATGACACCCCCAGCAAAGGGCTTCATGGCCAAGACCCCCATCCCGGCCTCTTTGGCCACCGGCATTAGCTGCTCCATGCCCTCCTTTTCAATGAAGTTGAAGGGGAACTGCACTGTGGCAAAGCTGTCAGTACGGATAAGGCGCAGGGCCATATCCAAGCTGTGCGAAGAAAAGCCCATGTAACGGATCTTGCCTTTGTCCTTGGCTTGGAGGAGTCTGTCCATGGCTTCTCCAGGGCGGGTGACCGCCTGCCATTCCTCCTCCCGGGATATTTGATGCAGCTGGAAAAGATCCACATAGTCGGTGTTCAGCTGCCGCAGGCTGTTTTCCAGGTGTTCAATAATCCCTTGACCGTCGCGGAGAAAGCTTTTGGTGGCCAGGACGACCTGGTCTCTGACCGGACCCAGGGCCCGGCCCATCTTGAGCTCACTGTCCTGGTAGGCATTGGCCGTGTCAAAGAGGGTAATGCCCAGGTCGTAGGCATGGCGGACCACTCTTTCCGCTTCAGAACTGTTCAGGCGGATGACAGGGATCCCGCCGAAGCCCAGCTCGGAGACGGAGAGTCCTGTTCGGCCTAAAGGGACTGAACGCAAAACGGAAGGTGTCTCGGAATCCATTGGTTCACCTCGCTGCAGACAATTTATACGAAAGGATTAACACTACAGCGACAGATTGTGATCCCAAAGTTTTGCCCCCGGACCGCCAGGTGCCACCCTGGCTATTCTGGGATCGCCAGGCGCCTGCCTGGCTCTTTCAAGGTTTGCTCATGCCTGAACTGTCGCTGTGGTGTTAATAATAGTCATCGTGTCAATTGCTTGCTCGTGTTGAAGGTCTTCTGAATAAAGTATGCTGCAATGTAAGATACAATTCCAGGTGGTACTCGTCAAATACAATGAAGAAGTTAGCCTTGGTGCTTCCTCATTGCCTTTTTTTCTTGTCTATTCTCGAACCTTAGATTAATGTCTGGTTCAGGCATAAGTCAAAGGAGAGAATATGCTCAGATCATGGTGGGATAAAATAACCCAGGACAGCCAGGATGAATTTAAAAACCTGTATGACCGGTTTCGCTGGGTAACGGAAGAAGAGGGGGTGGCGGCAGCCGAGCAAAGACGGTCTTTGCTTTCAGCCTTGGAAGGCCAGATACACCTTCGGGCTAAAGGTACCAAGCCCCACTTCGGGCCTCTGTCTCCGGGCTGCGAGTTGTGCGTCCAAGGACTGTGGTCATGCCTATTCGTCAACGGTAAATGCAACTGCCGGTGCTTTTATTGTCCGGCTGAGCAAAATTCCGTGGATATCCCCATGACCAACCGGATTTCCTTTCCCGACCCAAGTGGTTATGTCGAGTACCTGGAAAAGTTCGGCTATCGGGGTGTAGGCTTAAGCGGGGGAGAGCCGCTTTTGACTTTCGCCACCACCTTGAGCTATGCCGCTGCTGTTAAAAAGCGATTTGGAGCCCGGGTTTTTGTCTGGTTGTACACCAACGGGACCCTGATCGATGTGGAAAAGCTGGCCCAACTGGCCGATGCCGGAGTAGATGAGATCCGCTTTGACATCGGGGCCACGGGGTATGACCTGTCCAAGGCCGGCCTGGCCGTGGGCAGGGTTGCTACGGTGTCGGTGGAGATCCCGGCTGTTCCCGAAGATGTTGATGTGCTGAAAAAGGTCATTTCGGCCATGCAGGATAAAGGTATCGACCATCTGAATCTGCATCAACTTAGGGTCACCCCCTACAATGCAGGCAAGCTCTTAGAACGCGGATACTCTTTTGTACCCGGAGAAAAAGTCACGGTTTTGGAATCCGAGCTGGCCGCCCTGGATCTCATGCTTTTTTCAGCCCAGTGTGTTGGACTTCCGGTCAACTACTGCTCCTTTGTTTACCGGCACAGATATCAAAATGCGGCGGCCAAGGTCAGAAGCGCCTTTTTGGTCTTAAAAGGACATGAGTCTTTGACTGAGTCCGGGATGATTCGCATTTTGACAGCCAAGGGCGGGTCGGACGACCTGGCTTGGCAGGCACAGGCCTTATCCAGGAGCGGGGGTGATTCCCGAAAGTGGAGTCTTAGGGCGGAAGGCAGGGAGCTGGTGTTTCATCCGGATATGTGGGGGCTTATGGACTTTTCCTCTCTGGATCTGTTCATCGCCTACCAGGCCAGCACCATCACGCCTTCCTTGAGCTATTGCAATCCCTTTGCCGAGCTCCGGCTCAGCTCAGGTAGCTCCATATTTGTGGAGAGGTATCGGATTGCCGATCCGGTCCAGCTTGCTGGGGAAGAGGAAATGCGAATCTTCCATGCCCGTTTTGTCCTGGGCGACGGGCAGGTTTTTCTGCCTGACACCGAGAAGTGGGAAAAGCTGGTCTGGTGCGAGGAAATCCCGACCGGACTTCAGGACTATGTCAGGGCGGCTTGAGTTGTAAACAGCAGGGCGTTGTGCTAGTTCCATTTAGCGGCCAAGGTGACACGAATATATGCTAATAGCCGGTTGGTTGAAAACAAATGATGCTTGCTTTGATTGCAAAATGGAATAGTAGCCGGTCATGAACGAGTCATGTATTCCCAACGCAAAGCCCCTTTTTGACGCCGCCCGAGGCTGGGGAGCCGATTTGGCGGCTGTGGCCGACACCTCTCGTCTGGCCGGAATTGAAACCGATCCACCCAATTTGCTGCAAGACTACCCCCGGGCGGTCTCCCTGGCCGTTCGCCTGGCCGATGGGATCATGGATCCGATCAGTAATCGGCCCACTCCCTTGTATGCCCGTCATTACCAAAACGTGAACGTCCTGCTGGATCAGATTGCCACCCGGGTCTCCGGCCTTCTCCAGTCCTGGGGCGGAAAGTCCCTGCCCATCCCGGCCAGCCATATCCTGGATGAAGAGCGTTTTGTAGCTTCCATATCGCACAAAGCCGTAGCCTTGCATGCCGGGCTGGGATGGCAGGGCAAATCCCTCCTTCTAGTCACTCCGCAGTTCGGGCCCAGGGTCCGCCTGGTCACTGTGCTCACAGATCTGGCTTTGCCGGCTGGTATACCTATCAAGAATCGATGCGCCAAATGCACCCACTGCGTGGATGCCTGCCCGGCTGGGGCGATCAAAAACGCCTCCACGGATCTGCACTATGCCACTCGCGCCGAGGCCGTGGATCTGGATGCCTGTGTCCAGCAGCTGCGCCAAAATGAGCAGGAAGCGCACATTCCGCCTTACATTTGTGGGGTCTGTGTCTCGGCCTGTCCGTGGAGCCGGCCTAAGAGCCAAACTTAAGAAATGGGTCAAATCATTTTTGAGAAGCTTGGCATTGACAACCAGGATCTTTGAAGCCAAGTGCAGTAAATACACCTAGAAATCAATCTCTTACAGACCGAGGTATCGAGAAGACAAGTGAACGCCGGACCGGGCAATGACAAAATGGATAACTCGTAAGTTTCATTCATGATCTGTTTGGCAGATCTGAAAGGGGGGAAAGAAGCCTGGCGGTGGTGGCGATTCCACTTGCTAACGCCCCTTTTTTCTCGTATTGTATGTCTTTATCCATCGTGCCCAGGCGATTGTTGAGCCGGGGTCAGGCCATCTTCTTCCGGGTTGCAGCCTTTGCGTTGTGACCCTTTTTTTCTTGGTCAACTTTGCCTCCGGCAAACCTGACTAATTTTTGCCCCAAAGCGAACAAAAAACAAATAACGGTTCCGCCGCAGGTGGGATCCTGAAATCTTATCATTATGACTCAACTACCACCTCATAACCAACTCCAAAGCGAGGTCCAGAAGCGGCGGACCTTCGGCATTATCAGTCATCCGGACGCCGGGAAGACCACCCTGACTGAGAAGCTCCTGTTATTCGGCGGAGCCATTCAATCGGCCGGGTCTATTAAGGCCAAAAAAAGCGGCAAGCACGCCACCTCGGACTGGATGAGCGTGGAACAGGAACGGGGCATCTCAGTAACCTCTTCGGTCATGAAGTTTTTATATCAGGGCTACGAGATCAACCTCCTGGACACTCCCGGCCACCAGGACTTTTCCGAAGACACCTATCGGGTGCTTACCGCCGTGGATTCTGCCTTGATGGTTATCGACAGTGTCAAAGGTGTGGAAACCCAAACTGAAAAGCTGATGCAGGTCTGCCGCATGCGTTCCACCCCGATCATGACCTTTATCAACAAGCTGGATCGCAACGGCCGGGATCCTTTTGAACTCTTAGACGATATCGAGCAGACCCTGGGTATCCAGGCGGCCCCTTTGACCTGGCCCATCGGGATGGGCAAGGAGTTTCAGGGGGTTTATGACCTTGTGAACGGAGAGGTGCGGTTTTTCGTTCCAGCCGACAGCAAAGGCAGTCGGCCTGAGGAATCGGCGGTGATTTCTGACTTAAGCGACACCCGCCTGGAAGAACTCCTGGGCCTGCATGCAGCAGAAAAACTGCGTCAGGATGTGGAGCTTTTGGAGGGGGCTGGCTATCCCTTTGATCTTCAAGCCTATTTGGAGGGGCAGCAGACTCCGGTTTTTTTCGGCAGTGCAGTGAATACCTTTGGGGTCCAAGAGCTTTTGAGCACTTTTGTTCGTCTGGCTCCCCCGCCCCGGTCCAGAGAGGCGGAAACCAGGCAGGTCTCTCCGGAAGAGCCGGATTTTTCCGGAGTGGTTTTCAAGATCCAGGCCAATATGGATCCCGAGCATCGGGACCGCATCGCTTTTGTGCGTATCTGCTCCGGACGTTTTCAGCGCGGTATGCAGGTCAAACATCATCGCACGGGCAAGAATATGACTCTGGCCAATGCCATCATCTTTATGGCCAAAGACCGCTCCGGAGTGGAGGATGCATGGCCCGGGGATATCATCGGGGTGCACAATCACGGCACCTTGCGTATCGGCGATACCCTGACCAACAAAGAGACTCTCAAATTCAAGGGCATACCCAACTTTGCCCCGGAATTTTTTCGCCGGGTTGTGCTTAAAGACCCATTCAAGGCCAAGCAGCTGGACAAGGGGCTTTACCAGTTGACTGAAGAGGGAGCCATCCAGCTCTTCCGGCCGGTCAATGGCAGGGAATATATATTAGGGGCGGTGGGGGCTCTGCAGTTTGACGTCACCGCGGCCAGGTTGGCTGCCGAATACGGAGTAAAGGCTACCTATGAGCCCATGCAGTACGTCACCGTACGCTGGATCGGCAGCCAGGACAAACGGGCATTGCAGGAATTTACCAAACGCTACTTCAACACCTTGGTCCAGGACGCCGAAGGGCACCCAGCCCTGCTGTTTTCCAGCCGCTACCGCCTGGAACGGACAATTGAGGATTGGCCAGAGATAGAATTTTTGCAGACCAGGGAAAACTAAAAATCAAAGCCAGGACTTTAAAGTCCTGGCTTTGATTTTTCAGGATATGCCCCTCCTTGGGCGTCCAAAGACCTTCATCAGCTGAACACCCTCATACGTTCCCCAACCAGGATAGGGTTGTACATGTCCGCTCCCAGCTGGGGAGTATCCTGTCCTCAGGAATCCCTTTTGACCTTTCCGTAGCCTATCTTGGCCAGGCTTTCCTCCATCTCGGTCAAAATGTCCGGATCGTCGATGGTGGCCGGGACCTTGTATTCTTTGTTGTCCGCAATCTTCTGGATGGTCCCCCGCAAGACCTTTCCGGAGCGCGTCTTGGGCAGACGCTGGACCACGGAAGCGTGCTTAAATGCGGCCACCGGACCGATGCGATCCCGAACCAGCTGCACACATTCCTGTTCGATTTCGGACTCTTCACGATTCACCCCGGCACTTAAGACCACAAAACCCACCGGGATCTGTCCCTTGAGGGCGTCTTCCACCCCGACCACGGCGCATTCAGCCACATCCGGATGCTCGGACAGGACTTCCTCTATGGCCCCGGTGGACAACCTGTGGCCGGCCACATTGATGATGTCGTCCGTGCGGGACATAACGAAAACGTATTTTTCGTCGTCCATGTATCCGGCATCCGCCGTGGTGTAATATCCGGGGAATTCGGAAAGATATTTTTGCACAAAGCCCTGATCGTTCTGCCATAAGGTGGGCAGGGCCCCGGGAGGCAGAGGTAACTTGATGGCCAGGGTTCCGATCTCTCCGGGCGGCAGCTGTGTGCAGTCCGAATCCAGGACATGCAGATCCCAACCCGGAACGGGTTTGGTGGGCGAACCGGGTTTGATCGGAAACTGGGTCAGGCCCATACAGTTGGCGGCTATGGCCCAGGCCGTCTCTGTCTGCCACCAGTGGTCGATGACCGGGACTTGCAGTTTGTCTTCGGCCCAGTGCAGGGTGTCTGGATCCAGACGTTCTCCGGCCAAAAAGAGGGTTTCAAATTGAGACAGATCGTAATTTTTGAGCAGCTCGGCCTTGGGGTCCCGTTGCTTGATGGCCCGAAAGGCCGTGGGGGCTGTAAACATGGTCCGAACTTTGTGCTGGGAGATGACCCGCCAGAAGGCCCCGGCATCCGGGGTACCTACCGGTTTGCCCTCGTACATGATGCTGGTGCAGCCCTTAAACAGGGGAGCGTAAATAATGTACGAGTGTCCTACCACCCAGCCGATATCCGAAGCCGCCCAGTAAACGTCCCCCGGGTCCATGTTGTAGATGGATTTCATGGTCCACTTTAGGGCCACAACGTGGCCGCCGTTATCTCGAACCACACCCTTGGGTTGTCCGGTGGTACCGGATGTATACAGAATATACAAGGGATCTGTGGCTTTCACCGGAACGCAGTCCCGGGGTTGGGCCTTATCCATGGCCTCATCCCAGTCCACGTCCCGGCCTGGGGTCATCTCCGCCTTTTCCATGGGCCGCTGGAAGATGACACACTTGTCCGGCTTGTGGGTGGAGAGCTCAATGGCCTTGTCCAGAAGCGGCTTGTACTTGACCACCCGGTTGACCTCGATTCCACAGGATGCGGAAACCAGGACCTTGGGCTTGGCATCGTCGATGCGGGTGGCCAGCTCGTTGGCCGCAAATCCGCCGAAAACAACAGAATGTATGGCTCCCAGTCGGGCACAGGCGAACATGGCTATGCACGCTTCGGGAATCATGGGCATATAGATAATGACCCGGTCCCCTTTGCCTACGCCGAGATCGGCCAGCACTCCGGCGAACTTGGCGGTCAGGTCTCGCAGTTGGCGGTAGGTGAATGGAGTGATGGAATCGGTGACCGGGCTGTCGTGGATCAAGGCCGGTTGGTCCCCTCGCCCGTTGTCCACATGCAGATCCAATCCGTTGTAGCAGGTGTTGAGCTCCCCGCCGACAAACCAGCGATAGAAGGGCTTGTTGGAGTCGTCTAAGACCTTGTCCCAGCGTTTGAACCAGTGACAGTCCTCGGCCAGTTCACCCCAAAAGCCTTCCGGATCTTGAATAGAGCGCTGAAAGGCCTGTTCATAGGCATTGGACATATCCCTTACCTCCTTGCTCAGTAAGAGTTTGAACCCGTTTCTGGACGGGCCGGCAGGTATTTTACCTGGTCAACCCAGGCAGATGCCTGTTTTTGCCCCTGCTATTGGTAGACAAAAGAGATATACGTTGATCACAAACATCATAAAGGCCAAGCAATTCATGTTCCAAGTCCTTTGCTGGGCATTTGAGCAGGGATGTAAAGATCTTATGGCCATTCTGATCACGGTGGGCGACTGGTCATGTTGAGGCAAAATTGTCTCAGTAAGATCTGACTGTCCTGAAAACACAAGCATTTTTCCCTCGAAGGTATCTTTGGGACGCGAATGTCCCAAAAGGGGTCAATTGTGCAGAGACTTCTGAGCTTCATACAGGAGAAGGCTGAATGCAGGATTTCAAGCTTGAGCTATTGTATACAACTTTGTTTTGGTGTCTATAGTCCATGGGCTTTCATTTTGCGGAACAAGGTGCGGCGATCGATGCCCAATATTTCAGCCACTTTTGATCTGTGCCACTTGTATTCGTGCAGGAGGTAATCAATGTATTCCCTTTCCCTGGCCTCCAAAACATCCTGCAATTTGCGGTGCTCTTTCCCAGGTTCTCCAAAGCTTGGGTTATGAATATTCCTTTTGTCTTTCTTTTGGGGGCTTAAGAAATCGATGTGCCCAAAAGCCAGATAGCGGTGAATGGTATTTTGCAGCTCCCGAACATTGCCGGGCCATTCGTAGTTGAGCATGGTCTGCATAACTTTTTTGGGCAGGGAAACGGCCTGGTTGGTATCGCTGTTTTGCTGCAAAAAGTGATGAATGAGCAATGGAATATCGTCCGGCCGATGGCGTAAAGGAGGCAAAGTGATGGGGATGATGTGGATGCGATAGAAGAAGTCCTTGCGCATGCTTCCGGCCCGCATAAGCTGGGACAAGTCTTTGTTGGTGGCAGCAATGATCCGCACATCGGCCTTCTTTGCATCCCGTCCGCCCAAAGGGGTGTAGCCCTGTCCTTCAATGGCCCGGAGCAGCTTGACCTGCATGTTCAGGCTCAGTTCTCCGATCTCATCCATAAACAGGGTACCTCCATGGGCGGCGTCCAGATATCCCGGCTTATCCGCCTGAGCTCCGGTGAAAGCCCCCTTGACATAGCCGAAGAACTCACTCTCAATCAGGTTTTCCGGAAGGGCTCCGCAATGGACGGTGATAAAGGGTTTTTCCCCACGTTCGCTTAAGGTATGGATGGTATGGGCCGCCATTTCTTTCCCGGTTCCTGATTCACCATAAATGATCACGTGGGCATTGGAGTTGGCCGCCTTAAGCATGGCCTCATATACTTCGTGCATGGCCTGGCTCTTCCCCACTATGCCCATGAACCGATCTGAACCGTGCATGTAGGATTGCAGCCTTTGGCTTTGCTTGCGCCATTTGGCCTCGCTGCGGCGTAAAAAATCCTCAGCCTGTTTACGCTCGGTGATATCAATCATGATAGTCTGAAATTTATGAACCTCTTCCTGGGCATTGAAGACCGGAGAGTGGATGACATGGTACCATCGACTGTCCCGGGGATTGAAAAACTCGGTGCGCACCGTTTGGCCCTGGAAAGCGAGATGTCCTTTACACCACGAACACGGCGAATCCTGAGCGCAGATCAGCTCATGGCATAGTTCGGATCCTGGTTCAGATCCAATGTGGGCCTGCAATTTGTCGTTCATGAAATCTATGCTGCCATCCGGGGTGCAAGTAAAGATGAATCCTTCAAAGAAACCTATGACTTCCCGTAGTTGCTTTTCGCTACGCCGCAAGGCTTCTGCAGATCGGATTCGTTCAGCCATCTCTTGTTGCAGCTGCCTGTTGGCCTCTTCCAACTCTTTGGTCCGTTGCTCCAGGCTTTGCCCTTTTTTTCCCACCTCTTCTTCTAAATACAAGCGGTAGGCGGCGTTTTCTTTTTTCAGGCGGGTCTGATTCAGGGCGTTGGTCACCGAATGCTCCAGGACAGCCAAATCGGAGATCGGCTTGGTCACAAAGTCAAAAGCTCCGTGTCTCAGAGCGACCACCGCATCCTGCAAAACTCCCACCCCGGTGATGACGATCACCGGCATATCGCCATTTTCCCGGTGAACTTCAGCCAAGACATCCAGGCCGTCCAGACCCGGCATGCGGAGGTCCAAAAGCAAGACATCCGGCCGGGATTGTCGGAAAATATCCAAGCCCTGAAACCCGTCTTCAGCCTCAAAAACCACAAATCCGCTGTCTTCCAGATAGACGGATACGCTCTCCCGAATCACAGGATCATCGTCGATGATCAAGAGTTTGGCTGAGGACTTTTCTATGTTATTCACAATGAACCTCCTCAGAGGTTTGCCGGATTGATCGAGTGGGATCATACTGGACGTCTGCAGCCAGAGGCAAAGCTGACACATGAGACCAGAACCCAGCCTTGCAGCTCACAGCCCGGCGAACTCCTGTCTTTGTTCTGGTAGTCGGATGATGAACTTTGTTCCCTCATGGGGCTCAGAGTGGACATCCATCTCTCCATTGTGATTGTTGGTGACGATGAAATAGGCCACGGACAGCCCCAATCCAGTCCCAACTCCCACCCCCTTGGTGGTATAAAAGGGCTCAAAGATACGTTTTCTGGTCTCTTCATCCATGCCCGGACCGTTGTCTTCAACGGTCATAACTGTCCAACTTCCTTCTTGAAACAAATGTATGACGATCTTGGATTGACTCCCGCCCCTTCTCCCTTCGGCCATAGCCTGGGCGGCATTGCGCAAGAGATTGAGCAGAACTTGCTCCATCTCTGTAGCCACACAAAAGACCCGAGGCACATTGTCTGCAAAATAGCGAACAATCTGAATGTTTCGAAAGTCATAGCGCTTTTTTAAATCGTAATCGTGGGCAGCCAGCTCTATGGTCTTATTAATGACATCCTTAAGGTTTACAACGTCTTTTTTCCGCTCACTGTTGCGACTGAAGGTGAGCATATTATCCACGATCTTGGCCGCCCTTTCTCCGGACTCCTTGATTCGACTCAAAAAGTGGAATATCCGTCGTTGCTCCAGGTAGGCAGCCACAACATTCAGGTCCAGGCCCAAGGTCTGAGCTGCGTGCATATTCCCGGGCAATGCAGGGGAAAGGCGGCGGATTATATTTTGGGTATTTTGCAGTATTCCCCCCAGGGGATTATTGATTTCATGAGCCATGCCGGCCGCTAAGCCGCCAACAGACATCATTTTCTCGGTCTGGACCATGACTTCTTCCATGCGGACTCTGGAGGTCACGTCATCCAAGCGGATAACCACACCACGAAAATCATCCAAGATGACGGGATAGACCATGATGTTCATAAACAGGGAATGGTCTCCAAATCTGAGATGGATTTTTTCCCTTATTCTGGCTTTGTTCTGCTCTGCAGAGGCCCGAAGCATGTCACTGTATACGTTCAATTCAGGCATGACCTGCCGTAATGGTCGTTCCATGGCCTGATCGGGTGAGATTCCGGTCAAGCGGGCGGCTTCCTGATTCCACTGGGTGACTCGATGATTGAGATCCACGCTGATCAAGGCAGAAGGCATGCACTCGATAATATGTCGCAAGAACTGGCGCATCCGGAACATTTCCTGTTCCGTCTCCTTGGCCTCGGAAATGTCGTGGCCGACACAGAGGTATTCCACAATCCGGCCCGCGGGATCCCGGATGGCTTTGTTGGTCCAGGCCACCCAAATCCGTTCTCCGTTGCGCCGGATGGACTCAGTTTCATAGTATACATACTTTTCCGGATAGCGGGCTGCCTGAAGCAGGAGATCCTGCATTTTTTGCCCGCTGGAATCGATTTCGGGCATCAAGGTGCCCAGGCTTTTGCGCCCCAAGATTTCATCTTCGGAATACCCAAAGAGGTTTTGGGCAAACTCATTGAAAAAGGTTATCCTCCCTCCCATATCCAAACGCAGGATAATGCTGTTGGCGTTCTGGACCAGTTCCCTATATTTGGTCTCGCTCTTGCGGATCGATTCCTCTGCCTTTTTGCGGTCGGCGATTTCGGTTTTCAGTCTTTTCCTGGAGGCCTGCAGATGATCCATAAAGATGTTGAAATACTTTTCCAACATGCCGATTTCGTCTGTGGATTGTACCTCCATGCGCACGGAGTGATCGCCTTTTGCCCCCTGGGAGAACTTGTGCATCAGCTCGCGAATGGGATTGGTAATGGTGGCGCTTATAGACCAGGTGATGGGAATGACCAAGAGAAGGACCATAGCCATAATGGCCGCTATCATTGTGCCAACGGTATTCAGGGGGGCGTAAAATTCATCCAGGTAAAGGGATGAAGCCACCACCCAATCGAATTCGGGGATGGATTCAAATATAACCATCTTGCGACGTAAGCTTGTCTCCCCGGGGTTGCGCCAGGGATAGACGATGGTCCCTTTTTCTTCTTGCACCAGCCGCTGCATGGCTTGATCGCTTTGCTCAGGCATGACTTCAAAGATGTTCTTTCCCTTATAGGCCGGATGGATGATGAACTGACCCTGGGTGTTGAGGACAAAGGAATATCCACTGTGCCCAAATCGAAGAGAAAGGATGCTTTCTTCCAGATCCTGGGCCTTGATCAGCTCATTGAATTCTTCCCGATAGGAGGAAGCGGAGATGATCCAGTCCCAGGGCTTAAACTCGATCATGTACAAGGCCTTGGGCCGTGCTAAGTCTTCTCCTGGATTTTTCCAATCGTACTCCAGATATCCTTCCCTGACCCGGAGTTGTTCCTGGATAAATCCGTAACCGGAGAGATCGGCACCCATAACATCGTCATATTTGTGCATGACGATTTGACCTTGGCTGTTCAGGCAATAGATGTAGCCGGTACTGCCGATTCGCTGGGCCTGGTAAACTTCTTTGGCCCGCTGCCTGGCTTCTGCTTCGGATATTTGGTCGTTTTGGGAGAGGGAGTAAAAATGGGCGGCAATGTCCAGATTCTTTTCCGCAATGGCCCGTAAGTGGTTGCGGACAGCGATCCGGGCCGAGGCTTCAATCGAATTGCGAAGCGACTGCGTAGTATTGGTCATCTCGCCGAGGACTTGTTTCTGAACGGTC
>CAZUER010000097.1:0-490 GCA_964619345.1 uncultured Desulfohalobiaceae bacterium | reverse complement strand
ATGGCCCGTAAGTGGTTTTTAATGGCTACATCTGCGGAATTACTCACCATATGCAAAAGGGTTTGAGTGGTGTTTTCCAGTTCCTCCTCTATATTGGACTGAATGTGGCTTTTGACAAATACATACATCAGCCCCCCGGCCAGGCTGAAGGCACAGAGGAAAAGCAAAGAATACACCAAGAGCAGTTTATGCCTGATGCGCAAATTGGCAAACCAAACAAAAGGATGCATATTCTTGGGCTGTTTTGTTTATTTGTCAGCTTTGCCGGAGATAAAGCTGAATAGGGATAGAGGCTATCATAGAAGCCACAAGGAAGAAACATTGCCGTACTTGTTGGCTGCGAACCCTTATGTCCGGGAAGGGTAAGTTTATGAAAAAAGAATAAAAATAATAAGTTGTCATACGGTAATTTTGTTCTCAGGTGTAAGTTTCCAGGAGTGTTCAGTGTTCAGCTTCAGAAGTCCTGATCCATGCGGATATGATACTTTGG
>CAZUER010000096.1:13091-15846 GCA_964619345.1 uncultured Desulfohalobiaceae bacterium | reverse complement strand
CCTGAATCCGTGAGAATTTGTTGAATTGCTGGCACACGGCTTAGTCAAATGATATTAGGCCACTTAACTCTACACCATTTACGAAGAAAACAGCTATTAGGTCTTCCTCGTTTAGGAACTACTTGCAAACCATTCTCAAATGTTAAGTACTTTTGACACACTACTCCTTCAAAGGACACGTGAGCTTAAAAAACTTGATTTAAGTCGCTCTTAAACGGAAAAACAACTGGCGAAAGAACGAGAACCAGGGATCAGGACACCCGAGATGAAGTCTCAGCTTTCTGGCATGCCGGGTTATCTTCCCACACATGAAGATCACACTTCGCATCACTGTCTTCAGCCTGCGGCGAGTAGCCTTCTTCAGCCCCAAAGCCTTGGCCACGACCATGTCCTGGGCAATGACTTTGAGCATGTTATAGACCAGCATGCCCAAGAGCAAAAACGTGCTGTTCACCTTGAATTTCCCGGATGGCAGCCTTTCCATATCCATCTCGTCCTTAAACTCGGCGTGATACTGCTCGCTCGTGCCCCGGTCCCTATAAGTCTTCAAAATATCCTTTTCTGGCAGATCCAGAGAGGTCCAGGCCGCAAAGACTTTGATCTCTGGAACAAGGAGCAACTGTCCTTTTCGGCTGGCTATCTCCCTCACCTCAAACACCATCCGTACAGGCTCTTCTTTGTTCTTGATTTTTCTGGAAATACTGCCGCGGTAAACGTTCTGGGATGTTTGACGCGTGTCAAAAGACTCCATTTCTTGGTAGTTGGTCTTGGCAGTTTCCAGCCACTCTTCTTTGCTCTCCTGCCTCAGGTTGTGCTTGACGATGAAGTCGACCATGTCAGCATTGATGAGATCCAAGATCACCTCTTGGCTGTCAAACCCGCTGTCCATAACCAGCAGGAGAGGGTCCTGGACCATGCTCTTGCCATATTGAAGGCTTTGGAAGATGAAATCCTTGGTTCCTGGGGCCAGAGAGTGCGCGCTTCCGGGTCTGAGTCTGGCATTCACCATCCAACCCCCACCCAAATGGGCAAATACAGGATTGAACCCAAACTGGTTGTTGTAGGTGAATTCGGCCCCTTCCTTCTTGGTATCGTCGTTGTCAAAGATCACTGCGTCTATGTCCATGCGCACCCAGCTGCGGTCATTATGACTGATATACTCAGGCTTCATGCCCAGTTGATTCCACAGGTTCAGCGAGCATTCCGGGAGCTTGCCTTCCAGCTCTGTCTGAAGGCTCAAAGCCTGGAATCTTTGTCTCAGAATTTCTGGAGAAGGCGTTCTTGCCAAGTTAAGGGCATTCAGGAAAAAGGAATCCTCGCGGAATTCCTTGATCTGATCAAAATCCGTTTTGCCTTGACACAACAAACCGCACAGCGCTCTGATGATTTCCTCGTCCGTTATTTGGGGTTGCTTTGCTTTACTTATATCTCGGCTCAGCTCATCTATGCCGCTTATTCGAGCCAGTTCACCTATCAAGGCCAGTCCTGCATGCCCAAACTGAGAGGATCGACTTTGGTGAAGCTCACTGATGACCATCTCCATCAACCTCCTTGCACCTATTGGGTGATGACATCTCCAGATCGGCTGATGGGGTTCATCTTACTGATATTGTTGCATAATGTCAAGCAATACACTGTAGTTTGACTGTGATTTGGTCGTAGTTATTTCACGGATCTAGGGAGAAACAGCGTAAAAAATCGAAGTATGTACATGAAGGCCAGTATGTTGCTGAGGTTGATGTCGAACTACTCGAAGACGAGACCGGTTGGTTCCCGTATCTCAGCGTAGAAGATGCCTATAAATTGGACGATGTGAGGGATGCTCTTCGCCGTGGAGACATAGAGGCGGCGGCGAAATATGGGCGAATCTACGAATTACGACCAGTGGCCCAGAGTTAAATACATAATAAGGCCATCCAACCGACGTCAAAAAAGCCGCCCGGCTGATTTGCGGAGTTAGGCAACAAGACTCCGGCTATGAAGCTTGAATCAGTTAATCAGATTTAATAATGAAGACTATCATCAGCAGCCATTTCATTTACAATCATGTGCGGACGATTCGGCCTTTGGGCCACTCCTAAACAGGTAGCTGATCACTTCCAGCTCCAAGAGTCCCTGCCCTTCACCCCCAGGTACAACATCGCCCCCTCTCAGGAAATCCTGGCTGTGGGCAAGACCATGGAGGGTAAACAGAAGGCGACCTGGCTGCGCTGGGGTTTGGTGCCCCTGGGCCAGGGAAGATGCGAGTGCAAAGACTGTTATTGCACTCGCCAGAGTTCAGAGGCCAGAGGCCAGAGGCCAGAAGTCAGAGGTCAGTAAAGACAAAGACTTATAGCTTGAGCTTTTATCGCAAACGAAAGTAAACCGACTTCTTGCAGTTCCGTCAAGGACGAAAAAGCGGGCTACAAGATGATCAGTGCCCAGGCCCAAACCATCTTCACCAAGACGGCCTATAAGGCACATTCGGGCTCAGTTGAGCTGGATCGGGAGAGAAAATGAAGCTTGATTGTCAATATGTTTCAGCCGGAGAGGCTGGCGGGGAGATCTTCCAGATCCTCATGGAAGCTAAACGCGACCAAGAGGACGGGCCGTACCTTCTCCTTCAGCGCACCTTCTTCGAGGAAGCGGAAGGACACAATGCGCCATGCTACTTAGAAACCAACGATGAGAGACTGATCGGCCATTATCCTGAGATCGAAGTGAAGCTCACTCGTCATCGGCTCAGGGTCAAGTTGCCGCCGCCTGTCGACGAAAC
>CAZUER010000096.1:0-13081 GCA_964619345.1 uncultured Desulfohalobiaceae bacterium | reverse complement strand
ATAGAAGCGAACTTCGCGGCATCCGACGAGGAGTTTCGGCGGATCCGTGACATGCTGAATGTGCTCATGCAGTAACGGCTGAAGACGGAAGATATCGATGCCAACCAGTTGCTGCTCCTGGCCGGGGATCGCGCCGCTTCGCGTCACGCCCCCGGCAGCAGGAGAGCACGTCATTATGTATCTTGGCGTTGGCAGCTCATCAACAAACAGACGGGTAAGGTTTATGATAAATAATATCAAACGATTGTTTATGTCCGGATATACAGCCAACGCCATTGCCCATCACGTTGTCTTGGATGAAGGCGTCAATTCTATTCAAAAACCGTTTTCCAGGGAGCAGCTTAGCGGTTAGGTCAGGGAAGCATTGGATATGGATAACTGAGAGCGAGAAAACATATGGGCCAATTTTTTATCAAATGTAAAAAATTGAGGTTTGGTCATGGCAGGCGATGTTGAGCCCCGCGATGTGCATATTCCAGATGCAACTCTGAACCAATGGCAGAAAATGGTGGACGTGATGGCGGAACTGGCTGGAATCCCAGCTGGTTTGATTATGCGCCTCAAGGAGAACGACATTGAGGTGTTCATGGCCAGCCATACAAAGGACAATCCATACACGCCAGGGGACCGGGAGCACTTTGCAGGGTCGGGGCTGTACTGCGAGACGGTTATTAATACACAAAGATTACTGCACGTTCCCGATGCCTTGAGTGATCCGGAATGGGAGAAGAATCCGGATGTGAAACTGAACATGATCTCCTATCTCGGCCTGCCCATCCGCTTTCCTGATCAGACTCCCTTTGGCACGATCTGTATTCTGGACAGCAAGCCGAACCAGTATTCGAAAACGATTCGGCATCTCCTTGAAAGCTTTCAAAGCATTATCGAGTCTCATCTGGAGCTTTTGTACATGAACTATGTTCTCGGTGAGGAAAAACGCCGTTTGTCAGATTATGTTCAAGAAATTCAAACCCTGCGCGGGTTGATTCCCATATGCGCCCAGTGCAAGAAAATCAAAGACAGCAGCGGGTATTGGTTCCAGGTTGAAAAGTATCTCGCCCAGCATACACAAGCAAATTTCACACATGCACTGTGTCCGGAATGTTATCAAGCCTACATGGATGTCTTTGAAGAGACTGAGAGACAGAAAGAAGCGGATAGAGAACCGTAGATGTTCCTGGTGTCACGTTACAAGGCTCTCTTCATCCAACCGCTTTGCTTGTCGATAAGCAGCCTTTCCACCAGAGAACCGTCTGGGGTCACGATTGTGGCTTCATAGGTTCCATCCTGCTCAGTCACTTGCCCGATTTTCAGATTCGGATTTCCGGCCGCATAGTTTTGGGCCAAATTCCGGGCGGCAGACTTATCCAAGGGCTGCATCTGCTGCGGCCCGGCATTTGGGCCGTACTGCCCGCGGCCCCACTGCCCGTGCATCATGCCCGGCCCCATGCCTCTGCCATGCCAGCCCTGGCCGTAACTTTGTCCTGGGTTGATCCCTTGTTGTTGGGCCAGGACCATGCCTGCTGATACCATGCCTTGTATACTTTTTATACAGGTGAGAAGATGTGGATATCGGCAAGCGGCCAGTTCTCATGACAAGGTGTGAATCCATGTGCGGAAGATTCGGCCTTTGGACCACTCACAGACAGGTCGTTGACCATTTTCAGCTCCAAGAGCCTTTGCCTTTCACTCCCAGGTACAACATCATTCCATCCCAGGAAGTTCTGACTGTGGGCCAGACCAAGGAAGGGACCCAAAAGCGGCCTGGCTGGGCTGGGGCCTTGTGCCCCACTGGGTCAAGGACGAAAAGGTCGGCTACAAGATGATCAACGCCCGGGCCAACGAAGACGCGGTCGAGCTGCACGACCGAATGCCGGTGATTATTGCGATAGCGGGATTTGATCTGTGGCTGGATCGAAGGGTGGAGTGCTCAGGGTAATATCAGTCGTTGCTGGAACCGGTTTCAAGTCGGCATCGCCTCTGGCACATCTGACTTGAAAGCCCTTCACGTGATGTGCTAATTAAACATAAAGCAGCCAGGATTTTTGCATCTGCCATCGGAAAAGTTCTTCTATGAACAAAGAATCCCAGCATCAATCAAGCTTTGCCGAACGTCTTCTGGAGCTTATGCCCGACGCCCTTGTGATCATCGATGATCAGCAACGAATTGTTCACGTCAATCCCCAGGCGGAGAGGCTTTTTCAAGAGTCCTCGGCAAATATCCTGCAACAGCCTTTAGATGACCTTCTGCCCAGAGAGCTTGCCCATGAGCACCACCACTATGTGCAAAGCTTTATGCACAGCCATGAGAGGGTGAGAATGCTCGAAGATCGGGGTGTTTTGTCTGCCCGCCGCAGTACCGGTGAGAGCTTTGCATTTCTGGGGATCATTGCCAAGCTGAACTATCCGGATGGGCTCAGGCTGGCCATAATCATGCGTGAGGTCACTGACTACCTGCGATCTGAACATCGGCGGCAGAGGATGGAGCGGGCCCTGTACTGCCTGAGTCAATGTTTGAGTGCAGTCATTCACGCTTCTGAGGAAAACGCTCTTTTGGAGGAAGTATGCCACATTGCCGTGAACACTGGCGGATATCGCTTTGCCTGGATCGGATACGCTGAACAGGATGAGAAAAAATGGATACGTCCTATGGCCTCTGCCGGAAAGGATGAGGGGTATTTGCAGGAGGTATTTGTCTCCTGGTCCGAAAACGACCCTTCCGGACACGGTCCCATCGGCCGGGCGGTTCGGATGGGAACGCCCCAATTCAGCAGGAATATTGCAGAGGATCAGGATTTTTGGCCCTGGCAGAAGCCGGCTTTGCAGCGAGGCTTTCGTTCAGCCGCCGCCTTCCCCTTACGCATAAACAGCCAAGTCCAGGGGACGCTCACCTTTTACAGCCAAGAGGACACCTTTGATCAGGAGGAAATAGATCTGCTGGCCAAGTTGGCCGACAATCTCTCCTTCGGCCTGACCGTCCTGCGGACCCAGAAAGAGCGGGATGAGCAGCAGGCCCTGGTGCGTAGAAATGCCTATCTGCTTCAGGAAAGGGTCAAAGAACTCAATCTGTTGTACACCATAAGCCGGCTGAAAAGCCGGGAGGATATTTCCCCGTCTGATATTTTGACCCAAATTACACAGGCCATCCCTCAGGCCTGGCAGTTTCCGGAAATCGCCCAAGCCAGAATTCAGGTTTCCGGATATGGGGATTTTCAGACTCCCGGATATTCTCCAACTTCCCTCTCTCTGGTCCATTCCATTGTCCTGGGCGGGCAGAAGGTGGGTCAGGTGGAGGTTGGCTATACCCAAGACCCTCCAGGTGAACCAGGCGAGGTGTTTTTGCCTGAGGAAGACAAGATTATTCAGTCAATCGCCTATCATGCGGCGGATATAATTCATCATTTTGATGTTATTAGCGAAAAACGAAAGCTCTCCGGGGCCTTGGCGCAGGCCGCAGACACCGTGGTCATCACCGACCGGGAGGGGACCATAGAGTACGTCAATCCCAGCTTCGAATCCAGCACCGGTTTCTCCCGGCAGGAAGCTATCGGACAAAAGCCGAATATTTTGAAATCAGGCGAGCATCCCCCGGAATTCTATCAGCATATGTGGGAGACCATACTCAAGGGGGAGGTCTATCGGGATACGGTTATCAACAGGACCAAGGACGGCTCTTTGTCTTACGAATACAAGACCATAACCCCCTTGCATGATCAGCAAGGCCGGTTGACCCATTTTTTGGCCACCGGCAAGGACCTCACCGAGCAGTTGCAGACCGAAAGCCGCTTGCAGTACCTGATGAGCCATGATCCTGTTACCGGGCTCATGAATCATAAGGAGTTTGTCCGGGAGTTGGACCAGGCCATTGATGATCTCTCCAATAAAGACCAACACTTGGCCGTTGTTGTTCTGGGCCTGGATAACTTCAAGGCCATAAACGAACTATTTGGACGCTCCATTGGGGACCAGATTTTAAGGCAGACCGGGCAACGGCTTGCCCATTACGCCAGTATGGCCGTGGCCAGGCTGGAAAGCGATAGGTTCGGGGTGGTGATTCAAGGCTTTGCTCCAAAACAGACAGGTGTTTGGGTGGATACTTTTTTATCCGCAATTGCCCAACCCTTCAGATTGGACCCGGAAAAGAAAGAGGTGGTGATTACGGCAACAGCCGGGATCAGCTGCTATCCGGCTGACGGCAGTCAGGGAGTGAGCCTGGCACAAAAGGCGGACATAGCTATGTCCAGGGCCAAGGAGTCCGGAATACAGCGCTTTGAGTTCTATATACCGGATATGCAGGCCTCTTCCCTGGAGCGGCTGCGCTTAAACAAAGAGCTGCTGGAAGCTTTGGACCAGAGCCAGTTCACCCTGTATTTTCAGCCTCAAATCGATCTGGCCACCGGGATGATATCCGGAGCCGAGGCCTTGGTTCGCTGGCTGCATCCGGGCGGGCAGGTCATTGGCCCCCAGGAATTTATTCCGGTTTTGGAGGAAATGGGCCGTATCGGGGAGCTGGGTGATTTCGTTCTCAGCCGGGCCTGTGCAACTCTTCAGCGCATCCAGCAAGCAGGATTGGTCCTGCCTCAAATGGCTATTAACCTGGCCGCGCCCCAACTGGAAGCCCCGACCTTAAGCTCCAAAATCGAAGAGGCTCTGAATACGGCCGGTATTTCTCCGGACAGGTTGGAGCTGGAGGTCACGGAGAGCCTGCTTATTTCCAGATATGAAAAGGTCCAGGACCGGCTGAAAGAACTCTCGGATATTGGAATCGGGGTGGCCTTGGACGATTTTGGGACCGGGTACTCATCATTACAATATCTGACCAGGTATCCCTTCACCAAGCTGAAGATCGACAAATCCTTTGTCTGGAACATGGCCCTGGGGGACAAAGACTTTGAGGTGGTCAAGGCCATCATCTCCCTGGGCCGGAGCCTGAATATCAAAGTTCTGGCTGAAGGTGTGGAGAGTGAAGAGCATGTGCGCAGTCTCAGCAACTTGGGATGTGAGCTGGTCCAGGGATATCTGTATAGCCCTCCTGTGGAAGAGGAGACTTTCCTAGCCTATCTGCAGGGAGACTCGGATCTGTAGATGGTTATGGTTTTGGCCAAGGGGTGGAGCGGGAGGTTCAGGTCCAGGCCTTGCTGGAGATGGATTGCGATTATTCGTAGGGCTTATAAATTATATTTCATCATGCTCTTATACCTCTGCCCCCCGTATCTTCATCCTGGTTGCATTACAGGGACAGGCCGAGACGCATAATCCACATCCTAGACATATTTCTGGCTTATAAAACAACTCGCCCTTCTCATTGATGCTGCGTGCCGAAAAAAAACAGCGATCAATGCACATTGCACAGTTCATACAAAGTGAGGGATCTGTTTCCGCTATGTATTGAGAATGAAGCATGAGTTCGCATCGACCATACTCACGTATAATCTGCATTTCATGACAGCAGCATGAACAGCAACTGCACAGGGCGTAAACTTTGTGGTTTGGCATATAGAGTGCCAAATGAACAAGGCCGCTACTGTTGGCCTCTTTCAATATCTCAGCCGCCTCGTCGATCGTGATTTTCCGAGCTTTTTTTCGACATATAAAGCTCTCAGCCACTTCGTCAAACAGCAGACAGACCTCCCGGGGATTCTCGCAACGTTGATAATGACTGCGGCATTCGCAAGCCTGCAAAGCGATACTATCCACACTTTTCAGTAACTTATAGGCCTGCTCACTTGGCAGAACCCATTGCTTGGTTTCCAATGACTCATCCACAGGGATAATACGGGAGGAAAAGGAGATGCTTCCTTCTTGGAGCCATTCATCGTATTTTTCGATACGCTTTTCCAGAAACGCGTCTCCGTATTTCTTTTGGTTCATAGCTTCCTCCGAGCATGTGTATACAGGGGTCTCCGGCAATTCTGAAATAGCTTATGCCTATTCTCAAAAGTTCTTCTTGAACCCAACATAGGCTTCGGGGTCGTAGCCCAGAGCAGAGTAAAACCGTTGCGCCTCTATCCGGCTGGTTTCCGTAACAAAGGTCATGAATGCGCAATCGTTTTCCAAGGCTCTGGCTTCTAAACAGCGCATCAGTCGCTTGCCTATGCCTCGTCTGCGGTACGGCCTGTCCACAATGACATCGTCCACCACCATAAAGGGTTTACAGTTGCCATACAGGGTGGCGCAGACCACTCCGCGCACCGAACCTGTCAGAAGTCCATGGTCATCAGCCACCAGGAACACGTAACGAGGATCCTTGCATACGGTTTCAAATACGGTTTGCATTTTTTCCAAGCTACATTCCTCGCCCCAGAATTGCTTGTAGAGCTGAGCCAAACCGTGGAGATCCTCTGAGGCCAAATCGCGTATGATAGGTTCATTCATGTGTTTCTCCTGACTTTAAGCTTCTGAAGCGGTGTCCTGGTAAAATAAAACTTGACGTGCTTTTTGTCATAGGACATTATGTCAATCAATGCAAGTGAGAATCAACAAAGACATACCATTGACCGTGAAGGTGCAAATCATTGGGCAGGTACGCAACCTTATCCGCCAAGGTGTACTACAGCCCGGAGATCCCCTGCCCCCAGTGCGCGACCTGGCAGAATTGCTAGGCGTAAACCGAAATACCGTGACTGCGGCTTATAATGAGCTGACCCGTGATGCTGTCTTGGTCTCTAAGGTGGGCAAGGGGACCTACGTGGCTGAAGGAGCTGTCATGAGTGAGCATGAACAACTGCGCTCAATTTTTGACCACGCCTTTGACCAAGCAAGGAGCAAAGGCTTCACCCCACAAATTGTGGCCAACTATCTTCTTGATAGAATCGCGGGATTTCACTGTGGATTTGAAGAGAAGCTGGTTTTGGTGGTGGAATGCAACAAGGAAGCAGCGGAGGATATCGCGGCTTCGCTTTACCGGGAGTTTGGTGTCAGGACACGGGAACTTCTCATGGATGACATCGAAAATGCTGTGGCATCCGGCATCAAAACTCAATCGAAATTATTGCACGGAGCGGACTTAGTTGTTTGTGGCTTCAACCACCTTCAGGAACTGTTAGAGCTTATCCCCTCCTTTCCTGGTAGAGTAGTAGGTGTGATGCTCAAACCAGAAGCGCAGATTCTCAACGACCTCATGCATCAGCCCAAGGGGAGCCGTATCGGCTTCACCTGCGTCACAACTCGTTCTACCGAAGCATTCTTTACCAGCCTGCAATTCGCGGCCGGCCAGGAGCGTCAAACCATCCGAGCCGGCCTGGACGACAAGGCAGCTGTTAGGGGAATGCTCGATTCATGCGACATCGTCTACGCCACACATTACGCCTACGAGCAACTCACGGCTATGGCTCCAGACGTTAGTTTCATTGTTAAGGTGGACTTGGGTGTAGAACATGCAGGATTGGAAGTTGTGCGGCGCGCTTTGCTGCAAGTGTGAAATGAATTTTTGCTTTAGTTGCTTGTTTGCTTCCCTGCTCTGATCGCTATATGGCAAGCGAAGCTTTGAGTGGAACGTCAGAGCGCAGCACAGCGTTGACTGACATCCCGGATGTGCGGCGGCTGTTTGTCGGCTCGGGCAGAGTGTGGTTTGGCTGTGTCCCGGGGTGCTGCCCCGGGACTATCAGAAAGGGTTTATTCCCCAACGCCATGAGCTGGTCTCGCCTGAATTGTTTGATACAATCCGTGTACATATATTACGTACTTGACGTAAGCATCGGCCCATTTTCGGCCAGCCTGAAGACTGTCCTCTTTGTTTTGCTTTGCATTGTATGCAGCAGCAAATACATGCTGCAGCTTGTTTTGCATTGTGTCTGTCAATAGGGACGTGACAGGGTTCAAGTTTCCTGCTTGCAGAGCCTTTTCAGCCTTTGCAATGTCCTCAGGAAGCGGCTGCTTCGGCTTCAAACCGGTATAGGTCATTCCCTCGGCCTGGCGGTGCAGACGAACTGCTGTTTCCATAAAATATTGCGTGGCCAGCTCCTTGGCTTTGCCCCCGGTTTGATATACGGGCAGGGCCTGCTCGAATGCGGAACGGAGCTCTTCGTGCTGCTTTTCCCCGACCCAGATGGCCACGGTCTGGAAATCGTCATTTGCCAGGGCATTGCGTGCATCTGAGGCAACCGGCCCGTTCTTGGCGTCACAGTGGGCCATTGCTTTTGGGGCACCAAGGGTGAGTGTGAACAAGCAGATGACAGAAAGAAGCACTGATGTTTTGAGGATAGATTCTGCGCCCATAGTGACCTCCTGGTTTTTGGTTTCATTCTCTGGCCAAGGGTGTTTGGCAAACATCCGACCTTAATGGTATGAATCTAATCTAGACCAAAGGATTACAGGCTGCTTTGACTCAGATCAAAAAGAGATGAGTCAGGCCTTCAGCCTCGGAGTTGGCCAAATACTCACCCATCGTTTTACACGGGGACGAGCTGGAAACCGTGCGCATAATCGGCCGCGTACTCGGAATCTGGCGGGATTTTGGCTGGGAGATCATGACCCCTGCGAGAGGTCAATGAGCTGTGGCCTCTCATTCACCTTTTCGGACCTGTGCCGGATCTTCTGCCGCTGGTGGAGATTTCCGGGGCGATCGTGTGAGCCTGGATGCCCTGATTCGGACCAACCCGGCATCCTCATTCTTCATGCGGGCTGAGGAAGGGTCCAACCTGGGAGGGTGGTATATCCACCCCGGGGACATTCTGGTGGTGGATCGGGCGGAGGACATCGTCAACAGATGCCTGGTTGTGGCTGTCCTCAATGGTGATTTGGTCTTGCGCCAGGTCGTCCTTCGCCAGGGGCGGTATTTTCTGCGCTCCTGCTCTTCCAGTGCCGGAGGCAATCAAGGTGTCGCCGAAATCTGGGGCAGGATCGTTTATGTGTTGCACCCAGTCACATCTTGAGCCTCATCGGCCCTTCTGGCAGGCCAGCCGGCCAAATTTCCACCTATCAAGGCTTGATGGTGGACCTTCTTCCGGGCGGCCACCAGTGATCAAGTAAACGCCATTTCATTCAGCTCTGTCAGGAATTGATCATATCCCCTCAGCCTCAAAGCTCCTTTTCTTTCATCTTCTGCTCAGCCATCTTTTCCTTTTTTCGGCGCTCGATCAGGGCCTTTCTCATGTCCTCAAAGATCTTGGTCGCCTCCGGAACGGTCAGCACATCGTTATCGACTTTTTGGCACAGCCCGATCCGCAGGGCATGAAGAGCCTGAATCCCCATATCGCCAGGGTACTTGTTGATCAGTTCCTCCCATTCGGCATTGGACTCGGGATCATGGCAGAAGTTCTTTTCGGCCAGGGCCGAGAACGGTAGGAGAAAAATGATGAGGGTAAGAATAAGTTTTCGCATGGGAACCTTCCTTCAAGGACTGGCGAGAGTTTGTGAGATTTGGGCTGGCGCAAGGTTCTGTCAATACCCCGGTAGATTCTCCTCCCGGGGTATCATAAGCCCGGCGTGCTTCGCTGTGCAATGTGTCTACGCCTCCTGCCCCTTGGACAGGGCCTTGTCCACCTCTACCCGGATAATGTCTTCAATCCGTTTTGACTTGGATTTGCCGGCCACAATGAGAGACACTGCGGCCGGGGAAACCTTGGCTTTTTCCGCGATCTTCTTTTGAGTGATTCCTGCCTTGGCCAACATGTCGCGCAGGCTGAGCTCTTCGGTCTGACTCTCGGGCATATTACACCTCCCATTTTATAAGTTGATCATATTAATTAGATCCGTAACTTATAACAGGAGGAATGTCCAGTTTTAACTCTATTTGTGCTTCCGCTGCTCTTGATTTTATGCTAGAAACAGATAATAAATTGAACATTGGAAAGAAGAAATATAATTTATTTATTCTTGTAATTTTCTTAAGCTGGCGGGCAATATATGTGATCCTTATATATTCAAGGTACTTGGCGTGGCTTTGAGGGCGTTTATCGGTACGGCTGTAAGCAAGACTGCTTAACTAGCTAATCACTTGTTAGGCACCAAAAAAGGCGAAAAGAGGTCAATCATGCGTACATTCGCACAGAAGCCGAAGGCTGCTCAGCAGACCGCGTCTTCAAAGTCGACGAAGCCTAGTCGAGAGTTTTTGGGCCAAAGCCGCAACGTAAAATCTGTTCTTTATCTACAACGCACGGTCGTCAACCAATCGGTCCCGAGATTTCTACAGACTGCGACCGAGAACATCGATGCGAATTCATCAAGCAAAACATCAACTGGATTTTCTCACGATTTCAGCCGAACACATGTCTATCCTGAAGCACTCAATACGATCCAACCTAAGCTGAAGGTTAATGTCTCGAAAGACCGGTACGAGCAGGAAGCAAATAGAGTTGGTGAGACGGTGGCTACGGCTCTTGCTTCCACTGCTCAGCTTCCATCATCGCATTTAGCCGGAAAGCTAACGACAGGGCATTCATCTATGCGTATCTTGGGAAGAGAAGCAGCTATTGGGATGATGGAACAAAACCGTCCAGTCAGAGCCGCCCCCGCTGATATCCAGCAAGTTGTTTCCAGACAGAAAGGAACCGGCAAATCGCTGGAAAGCGGAATTCGCGCCAGCATGCAGGAAATCATGGAGACCGATTTCTCCAACGTGAGGGTCCACGCGGACGACGCCTCCGACGATCTTGCTCTGGCACTGCAAGCCAAGGCCTTTACCGTGGGGAATGACATCTTCTTCCGAAAGAATTCCTATCAGTCTGGTTCCATCATGGGCAAGCGGCTCCTGGTGCACGAATTGACTCACGTGCTCCAACAGAGAAGGAGTGGGGAGACACGTCTCCAACGGTTTCCAGATGCCACTCTCACCAGCATCGGAAGCGGTGCGGAGTACCTTGGCAATCTGGCGAGTGCCCGATGGCTTTGGGTACCGATCACAAGTCAGTTGGCGGAGTGGGAGGCGGAATTGGATCGCATCGGGGAGCAGGGTGCGCCGACGAATCTCGGTTCTGCCCTGCTGATCCCGGTATCAATGCTTTTTGTAGTTCTCCAAGCCATTGTGGGACTGCTGGATCTGTTGGCCAGGCTCAATCCAATGAGCCTAGTGCTCCGGGGCGCGGCAACCAGCGTGAGAGCGCATACCGGCGAGTATACAAGTGAAGACTTTATGAGAGACGCTTTGTCGGTCGGGGAGCAGGCTCTGGATATCATTACCTTAGGCTTGCGGCATGCATTTCAACACCTGGAGGAAGGTATCCGTGAGAGCAACGTATTTCGGATTACCCAGGCCGTAAGTGAGATTGCCTTGGCGGCCATGGCCATTTTTGGGATCTTCAGGGCAATTCGGGCTCGTACCAGTGCTGGGAGGATGGCTACGGCGGTTGCCGATGAAAGTGCACGGCTGGTTGATGTGCTCGACCGACCAGGGACGATCACTGAGAATCCTCCATCCAGCGAACGATTTTCCGTCAGAGAATCGCATGGAACCAACCGATTCGGAGAACCTGAGGCACGTTACTATGCGGAAGCCTGGCTCGATGAACAAGGCGTCCTTGAAGGTGACTTCATGCTACGGCGCCCGGCCGAGGAATTGGGCATGACACCAACGGAGGGCTCGTCCGGCTTTGTGCGCTCCTCTCAACTTCGAGGAGGAACGTTGTATCGGCGCGCATTAGAGTTCCTTCGCAGACGCCACGGAACTGTCAGGGGACTTAGAGGGCGTTGGGGAGCTGGCGACAATCTTGCGGCATTCAACGAAACTTATGCGCGCCTCCGGGCCCAAGGAATTGCCGATGCCGCTGCACGCCAGGTAGCGGCCCTGGACACCTTCACAGGGCAAATTGCGACCTCCGAAGGCTACACACGGGTTCATATTGAAAGTGCAACATTTGATGCCGCGAGCAACGCTTTCTCAGAGGTTATCGTTGTGTTCTACCGTCCATAATACTGCCTAACCAGGCAAATCAGCCGACCTCCTTCGGCGGCGGCTGATTTGCATCGTTAACCGACAAAGGATTATGGCTCAAAAGTCAATTACAAAGATTTTTCGCAGTTGCCAAAGAACTTGAGCTTAATGTAAAACCTAATATTCACCGGATGGCATGTGATTTTTATTCAGACAAATCATATAAAGACTTATTTTCTATTTATGTAGATAGTGAAGTTAATAATGTAAAATTATCAATTGATCATTTTGCATTCGCTATGCGCTTTGCGGTGTCCTGTTACGCCGGAAGCTGTTCATTTGGGTAAATCTGAGGTTTTATATTCGTTCGGACCATTGCTATCCGATGGGCTGGGGGAAACAGACCAAGGGTTGATTTTGAGGAAGCAAAAGAAAATTTAGTGGAGCTCAAAAGCCATAAATTAGCTTACATGAAAATCAAATCAAGACATACCATAAGTTATTTTTGTTGCAAAATCGTGTGCAAAACGGTTTGACACTCATAGGGGTACATGGTCACAAATGCAAATGAAAAAGCCGGAAATTCAATGGGTTCGCGCTTGAGGCCCCAGCCTTTCACGCCGGCGACAGAGGTTCGAATCCCCTTGGGGACGCCAAATAAAAACGAGCAGTTATGGTTCTAGTGCACAACCTGGTTTGCATTTTGGTTGGCACTTACATTTGTCCCTTGGTTTTGGCCAAGGGATTTTTTTTGTTCTTACTTATTCTCTCCCATATTGATCACCGTCCTGTTTTTCTGTTGTTTTCATTTTGCCTTTTTTATTTTGATCATATCGATGGGCCTCAGGCATAGCAGTGTAGTTTTCGTTGACAGTACGTAGCCAGCTGGATACACTCATGCCATGATTGAAATTCGCAAGACTGAAATCTTCGCTAAATGGCTTGATGGGTTAGGTGATATCCATGGTCGTGCTCGTGTCCAAGCCCGGATAGAGCGGTTGGCTTCTGGAAATCCTGGAGATGTTAAGCCAGTAGGTGAAGGGGTTTCAGAGTTGCGAGTTGATTATGGACCCGGCTATCGAGTTTATTACAAAAAGTATGGGCAGAATGTGGTAATTTTATTGGCTAGTGAAGAAAAAAGCACCCAGACGAAAGATATTAAAACCGCTTTGCGTCTCGCAAGGAATTTATAGGAGCCTATCATGGGTAATAAAACGGTAACTACGAAATACGATGTCGCTGAACATCTTCGAACACCTGAGGAAATGGCTG
>CAZUER010000095.1:0-16075 GCA_964619345.1 uncultured Desulfohalobiaceae bacterium | reverse complement strand
CCTGTACGCTAAACACAACATCAAATACCTGGGTCATGCTATGGTCAGCCCCCTCTACGAGCAACTGATGTCCACCAAACCGGTTCGCTCCCTCGAAGATCTCAAGGGGCTGCGGATTCGGACCTCAGGTTTTGGGGCCAGGTATTACAACGCCCTGGGTGCCACCACGGTCTCCCTGTCCGCCCCGGAAATCTACACCGCCCTGCAGACCCAAAACATAGACGCCGCAGAATGGACTTTTTGGGATGAGAATATGCGCATGGGCTTTCACGAAGTGGTTGATTACGTCGTGGACCCCGCCTTCCAAAACGGAGTGTGCGAATACTTCCCTCTCACCGTCAATCCCGACGCCTGGAACGCCCTGCCCCAAGAGTTCAAGGACATCGTCTACGTGGCCAGGGACAGGGCCCGGTATATGGCGGCCATGATCCTGGTTGACGAACTCAAGGCCAAGCAAAAATGGAAACAAATGGAAGACATCGAAATTATTACCTGGAGTGAAGAAGACCAGGAAAAAGCCAGGGAAGTTGGCCAGAACCTCCTGTACGAGGAATGCCAAAAGACCCCTGAAGGCAAAGAATATCTCAAGATCTACCGTCAGGCCCTCTGGGATCTGGGATACAAAGAGGAAGCCAAGAATCTGGGCTACGAAGAGTAAGTTTGAGCATCAGAGCGCATAAAAAAGGAGGCGGTTTCCGCCTCCTTTTTTTGTCCATGAACATCAGGGAACTTTCCGGATCAGCTCAAGATAGTTCCGCGGCGATAGAACCGAAGCATACCCCGGCGGGTTCTCCAGAAGGATCCGGTCCCCGGTGATCAGGATCGAACCGGGAACAACTGAAAGTAGTCTCCAAAGGTGATCGTCATTTGGATCAGAGGCTGAAACCGCTTCACTTGATTCCCGCCAAATACCGTGGACCGCGATTTCAGTCAGAATTGCGTCTATCTCACTTGCGTTTAATCCATGATAATGCTGTACCCGTGGCCTGAGGAGCACTTCGCGATACTCGGCCAATAGTTGAGGAGAGAGCAGAAAAGGAAGCCTTCCGCTGAGCATGCCGTCCAGAATTGTGGCCAGTGGGGAGTCCGAATCCTGGGAAAGAAGGCCGCTGACCAGCACATTGGTGTCAACAACAATGTGCCAGCTCATTGCTGATCCCGCTGGGCTCGCGTCTCCTCTAATGCCAGCTTAAGGGCTTCTTCATCATCCAGGCCGGACCTCGCCCTGGCTCTGGCCACAAGATCGGAGGCCGCTTCGGTGGTCTTGATGCCGCTTAGCTCAAGACTCTCCTCGATGATGGCGGCAATGCTCTTCTGCTTCCGGACTGCAGCTTCCTTGAGCGCCCGATGGCGCTCCTCAGAGAGAGTAATGGTCAGTCTGGGCATAAGACCTCCTGGTGTATATTCACCAATACACCAGAAGGTACGCAGAAGTCAATGGCAGGGCCAGGTTTTGACAGGGCTCTTTGGTTCTGCTTCTTATTTTCAACAAATTCAGTGGGTTCGCTCTGTAATTGAATAACAGCAATTTGTGTTCAGTGTTCAGCTTTGCCTCCGGCAAATCTGAAATATTTTTGGGCCAAAGCGCCCAAAAATCGTTTTGCCGGGTTGATCGAATATGAAACTTGAGGATACCCCGCTCCGTCATTGCCCGGCCCGGATCACTCGAATACACCGGAATCAGGCTTACCGGGCAATCTAGAGGAAAGCCATTCTCTCTGCTCTGGATTCCCGCCTGCGCGGGAATGACGGACAAAGCAGGGTCTTGTTTCATACAAGCATAAGAACTTTCGGCCATAAAGCAACTACCTTAAATATTTTGGCTTTCTTATCGATCTGTCCACATGCAGCGTTTGCCCTTGACCGTGACCCAGCCCAGGGGCAAATCCTGCCAGTACAGCCCGGCCAAGGGTCCCGGTCCTGGAGCGGGAAGGCTCTGGCCCTGCAAGAGTCTGTGCAGCTCATCAATGCTGTCCAGGACCAGGGCCTGTCCATGTACCGGCTGCGGCACCAACCTCCTGGCCCGGGGTGAAAGGCGCAGGCCCTTGCGCCCATGGCCCAGGACAGTTCCTTGCCAGGAAATATGGTCCAGGCTATGCACAGCTGTCTGTGGCTTAAATAGAAGTCTTTCTTTTTCCATTACCACCCATCCTGGAGGGAGCCCCTGCCAGTCCACATCTGCTTTCAGCCTGGAGCGGACAACCGGATCCACAACAATTCCATCCGAATGAGACCGTCCCAAACCAGAATCCGGTCTCTGACCCGGCTTTTGCAGAGCGGCCACAAAAAAGGACTGGCCTCGGGAGGCCGGACCGTTCACCCGCAAGGTTCCCTGGGTCAGGGAGTTTTGCGGCGGCTCAAAGACAAATCCCGGCCAGGAAGGCAAATTCTCCACATGGAGGCCGCACTCTTCTGCCGCCCAAAGGACCTGGTCCTCATTTTCCTGAACATTGGTGGTGCATGTGGAGTAAATCAACCGTCCCCCAGGAGCCAAAAGGTCCGCCGCACTGCTCAAAAGGTTTTGCTGCAGGGAAAGCAGGGGTTTTATCGTATTTTCTCGCCACAACGAAAGGACCTGAGGGTTTTTCTCTGCCGTTCCCCAGCCGCTGCAAGGCACATCCAGCAGAATTTTGTCCCAGGAAGATTGACTGGGAAAGGCCTCAGCTTTGTAAGCGGTGGCCACTACCTGCAGCAAGTTGGCCAAACGCATGTTCTGACGTAAGGTCTGATGGCGCTTTTTTTTCGGCTCATTGGCCACCACCAAACCCCGCTCCCCCACCAGCTCAGCCAGTACGCCGGTTTTGCTCCCCGGACTGGCGCACAGGTCCAGGACCGTCTGCCCCTCTTGGGGATCCAGACCCAAAGGAGGAAGCATGGAGGACTTGTCCAGAATATAGATGAGACCAAAGGCAGCGGCGGCTGAAGCACCCAGAGGCTTGGGCTCAGATATTAAGCACCGGGCAGAGCTGAGGTAGGGCTCCAGCTCGAAATCATATCCCTCAGCCGCAAGCAGGGCTTCCACAGCCGGTTGCTCGTGGGCTCGGCAGACCAAGCGAAACGTCCGCAGCCTGGACCGTGGTGAAGGAAGAGAATGATGGCTCATTTTCCGCCTCCAGTCTCCCGTCTATTGATTCCCCTCATCACCCTCCTGACTTCTCGTAAGAAACAAAAAGTTAGCTTACCTCACGATCCGCACATAATTTGTGCAGTCAAGATTTACCTTTCCAGCTTGGCCCGCTCAAAGGCCAACAGGGCGTAAAGGGGGATTCGCTGTACGGCCTGTTTATACTTCAGACCACTGTTGGCGATCCGGATCATATCCTTGAATATCAATTTGTGCCGCACCAGCCAGTGATAGCACGGGTTGGGCCAGGAGTAGAGGACCCGAGCCAGCTTGATGGCCCAGACCATATCCCTGCCCATGGCCAAATCAATGCTCCGGCTGTATCCCTCGATTCGGTTGTGAACGATAGCCTCTGCCGCCATCCGGCCGCTTTGTATGGCGTGGCGGATGCCTTCCCCGGTGAAGGGATCCACCAGCCCGGCTGCATCACCGGCCAGCAGGACCCGGCCCTGGTGCACAACTTCGGGCTTGATGTATACAGGTAGGGGATACCCTTTCAGCCGGGCAGCATTGAGGTCAATCCCCATCTTGGCCATACTGGCGGTAAAGTGCTGAGGAAGGGAATGAGTCCCTTTGGTCAAGGAACCGATGCCCACGGAAAGGTGCGAGGCCTTGGGAAATATCCAGGCATAACCAAAGTCCACCTTGCCCAGCTCCACCACCACCCGTCCCTGGAAGCTGTCCTGGACAACCTGGTCAGCTTCGACTTCCGCTTCCAAAGCCGCCCCCATGCTCCGGGTCCGGCGCAGCCCGATGCATCGGGCCACCTTGGAGTTCGGGCCGTCGGCACCAATGGCGAAACGAGCCTGCAAAGGCCTGGACCGTCCCTGCACTTGCACGGACACCCGCTCTCCTTCCTGGGACAGACCGACGACCTGGCATCCCTCAAGGATTTCAGCCCCGCTCTTTTCTACAAGGTACTGATCGAACCGATCCCGCATGACCATGGCCAGGGATTTACGGGGCATTTGATGGGTGATCTGGGCTTGGCCGTGGATGAAGGTCATCCGCTGTGCCCATTGTTCAATGACCGGAGCAAAAGAAAAGGGAAATTCACGCATGGCAGCAGCCGGCACCCCCCCGGCACAGACCTTGTATCTGGGCAGACGCTCCTTCTCCACCACCAGGACCCGAAATCCGGCCTGGACCAGGAAATAGGCGGCACTGCCTCCAGCCGGTCCGCTGCCGACCACCACAACGTCGGCATCTTCCCGCACGCTCTTACCTCCTTGCTTCGCTCATTGACTGTAAGCATGGCATGAGCCAAACTCTTGTGAACCAAATTCAGACAAAGATCAATTCTGGAATTCCGGGATGCCCCTTTGGGAGATAGGGCGCGGGCCGCTCAGGACAATACCTGCCCTCTCGAGCTTCCCGGATTTATTCCCACCCAGCCTGTTCAATTGTTCTGTCCTGTGTAATTTGGTACTTTTATATTCCCATGGTGAATAAGGATTCAAAGCTCCAAGCCCTCCATACTGTTCTGTCTGCACATCAGCCCGGAATCGTCGCGGTCTCCGGTGGTGTGGACAGCACATTTTTGGCTGCTGCAGCCCAAAAATGGGGGTTGGACTACCTGGCTGTTTTTTTGGCCGGACCACACATATCCCCACAGGATCGGCACGAGGCGGTCAAGTCGGTGCGCCAATTGGGCTTGTCGTACCTTATCGGAGAGTTCTCCCCTCTGGACGTGCCTGGAGCTGCAGACAACAGCAAGGAGCGCTGCTACCACTGCAAAGCCGCAATGATCAGTGCTATACAAGAGCAGGCCGGGGGCGGCAGAAATCAGATCATGGACGGCTCTCACCTCTCGGATTCCATGGAATACAGGCCGGGACTCCGGGCTCTTGCCGAACATGGAGTCCTGAGCCCCTTGTCCGAAGCCGGAATGGACAAAAAAGACATCCAGGCCTATGCGCGGTATCTGGGCTTACAGCAGGCCGATATGCCATCCAGGCCCTGTCTTATGACCCGCTTTGCGTATGGATACCCAATTCATGTCCGGGAATTATCCCAGGTGGGTCGGGCCGAAGACGAGTTGCGGAAGACAGGGCTGAGCTTGTTTCGAATCCGCATCCCAGCCCAGGACCGGGTTCTCTTGCATGTGCACCACAGCCAGAAAGGTATGGTCAGGAAAAAGCAGAGGGCGATTGATCATTGCATGGAAGATGCCGGATTCTCCTGTTTCTCCCTGGAACTGGTCCAGAGCTTGAGCGGATACTTCGACCAGAGGTAAGTGAAAAAAAAAGGCAACAGATTACAGTATCTCATTCCTTCGGGGACTCAGAATAGGCTCTGAGTCAGTCTGCGGACGAAGGATCTCTCTGTCAGAACTGATGGAGAAGTTACAAGTTCAGATTCTTACCTACTGATATAGCTCAATAATGGAGATCTCCTGTGCGTCAAAAGCACCCTCCCAAAGTCTTTTTCTGGCCTCTGCAAGCCTCAGGCAGAGCTCCGTATGCCCAGCGCATGCGCCGACTTTACAAAGCCACCAAGTTTGGGGCTCAAATCGCATCCGGCGATCTCGTAGCCCTGAAGCTCCATTTCGGAGAACAAGGAGGTACAGCCTTCATCCAGCCCCGTTGGCTCATCCCCCTTATCGACATATTACGCAAGGCTGGGACCCATCCCTTTCTTACCGACACCAACACCTTGTATGTAGGTCAACGCCAGCAGGCCGTTTCCCATTCCCTCTTAGCGGCCCTGCACGGCTTTGACTCCCTCCGCCTGGGCGCTCCGGTTCTCATAGCAGATGGACTGAAAAGCCACAATCAGATCTCCGTACCCGGTATCGGATCCCACTTCGAACACTGCTATCTGGCCGGAGATCTCCTGGATGCAGATGCCATGATCACCGTCACCCATTTTACCGGCCATGAGTTAACCGGGTTCGGTGGGGTATTAAAGAACCTGGCCATGGGCTGTGCCTCCCGGCAAGGCAAAATGCATCAACACTGCGGAATGGGTCCCAAAGTACACGCTGCCAATTGCATAGGTTGCGGACGCTGTGTTGAAGTCTGCGCTCCCGGAGCCTTGGCCCTGGATGAAAGTGGAAGCATCACCTTGGATCAGGCCGCCTGCACCGGATGCGCCAACTGCCTTCTGGCCTGCAGACAGGAGTGCCTGTATATCAATTGGGATTTGGATGTCCGTCATTTTCTGGAGCGCATGGTGGAATACGCCGGGGCCTTTTTGACCGCTTTCACCTGGCCCTTACTGCATATGAGCTTCTTGCTTCAGGTCACTCCCAAATGCGATTGCAAGACCTACAGTAATGCCCCCATTTGTCCCGATATTGGCATATTGGCTTCCTATGACCCTGTAGCCCTTGATCAGGCCGGACTTGACTTGGTCAACGCGGCTGTGCAGAAAGAAAACCCCAGTTTGGAAGCATCACACGGTGACGTCTTTTCCGATCTGTATCCCAAGACAAACGGCCGGGCAATTCTGGAGCTGGCCGAAAAAATGGGCCTGGGGAGCCGGAACTATTCATTACAGACTGTGCAGTGAATTCTCCCTTGCCGGGCAATGACGGAGGAGCACTTCATGAGTTCATACGAGACCAAACTGACGCTTTATTCAAATAAGTCAACAAACCAGATTTTAACGCAGCCTTTGGCTGCGTTAAAATCTGGACAACTATAAAAAATCCTGCTATAAGACTTATTTCAAACATTCCCGAAATGGAGGTCTTATGGGTGGCCATAAAAAGATTGAACGGTACAAGGAACTCGACCGGCGGCGCAAAAGACGCCAAAAACGGATCAAGCAGCGCATTAAGGAAGCCAAGGCAGAAGCCAAGAAATCATAAGCTTGACGATGGAGGAAAAAGACTTACTCATAAAGAGTATTTCAATTCAACATTACTTCCTCTTTGATCACTTAATTTGGAACATTTTGCCTTGCAGTTCACTTTAGGAGGAGGGCACCATGCCTATCTACGAATATTCATGTGAAGATTGTCAACATATCTTTGAGGAATGGCAAAAAGACTTCACAGACAAAGAAATGACCTGCCCCATTTGCGGCGGCAGGTCCAAACGGATGATCTCCAATACCGCGTTCATCCTCAAAGGATCTGGGTGGTATGTAACCGATTATGCCCGGGAAAGTTCGGCCTCATCCTCTGGAAACGGAGGAAACGGAAACGGAGATTCAGCCAAGGGTTCAGAAACAACGACTGAGAGTTCCACAACTGAGTCATCCACAGGCTCTGCCAGCAGCAGTGAAGGAACAAAGACGGCCTCCTCCCAGGACTCTTAGTCCTGGTTTGCATTCGTCTTGTCTGGTGACGGAAAGGCCCGCGGTCTCCTTCGGACCTTTCCAACCATCACATCCTTTCCGCTCCAACCTCTTGTCAACCATACACAGATCATGATTGAACGATATACCCGCCCGGAGATGGGCACTATATGGAGCCTGGAGAACAAGTTTCGGGCCTGGCTGGAGGTGGAAGTCGCGGTATGCGAAGCCTGGCATCATATTGGAAGTATTCCGGGTCAGGAGATGGAAGAAATCCGGGCCCGGGCCGACTTCGACCTGGACCGCATACTGACTCTGGAAGAACAGACCAAACACGATGTCATCGCCTTTCTCACCGCTGTGGAAGAAAAGGTTGGTTCGGCTTCCCGATTCATTCACATGGGCTGTACATCCTCGGATATTGTAGACACGGCGAATGCCTTGCTCTTGGTCCAGGCCGGGGAGCTCATTCTCACCGACCTCAACAGTCTCCTGCAGACCCTTGAGGACATGGCCCAGGCCCACAAAGGCCGCTTGGCCATGGGCAGAACCCATGGGGTGCACGCCGAACCATTGAGTTATGGTTTGAAGCTGGCCGGTTTCTACGCCGAATTCAACCGGCATAAAGAACGCTGGGCCCGGGCTGTAGACCAGATTCGGGTGGGCAAGATATCCGGAGCTGTAGGCACTTACGCCCACTTACTCCCGGAAATCGAATCCAGAACCTGCGCCATCCTTGGTCTGAGTCCAGATCCCATATCCACCCAAATTGTGCAGCGCGATAGACATGCCGAGTACTTTAATGCTCTGGCCCTTATAGCCGGGGGTATTGAGCGCCTCAGTCTTGAATTGAGGCATCTACAGCGTACTGAAGTCCGGGAGCTGGAGGAGGGGTTCAGCAAGGGCCAAAAAGGCTCTTCAGCCATGCCGCATAAGAAAAACCCCATTTCAGCCGAAAACCTGTGCGGTTTGGCCCGATTGGTTCGTACAAACGCCCTGGCCGGCATGGAAAACATGGCCCTGTGGCATGAACGGGACATCAGTCACTCTTCAGTAGAACGGGTGATCATGCCGGACTCCACTATTATGGTCGATTATATGCTCAATCGACTCAATTCCGTGCTGCGCAACCTGCGGCTTGTGCCGGAAAATATTGCCCACAATCTGCACAAATCCTTTGACTTATACTTTTCCCAACGCATCCTTCTGGCCCTGGTGGATAAGGGGCTGACCAGACAAAAGGCCTATGAAATGGTTCAATCCGTGGCCATGCAGGCCTGGGAAAAGGGGCAGTCCTTCCCGGAGCTGGTTCGGGCCGATCCGGAACTGAGCCCGTACCTGACCGCGGAAGAACTTGATCAACTTTTTGATCCCGAATATTATTTGCGCTACGAAGGCTTCATTTTCAACCGGGTATTCCAGGAAACAGGACATGAGTGATCCCCTTTCCAGACTGGCCGGCTTCTTGCTGGACCGTTCCTATATCCCAGGCCAGGTAACCTTGACCTCCGGGCGGATAAGCGACTATTATTTTGACTGCAAACAGACCGCCTTGCATCCTGAGGGAGGCTACCTCCTGGGCCTGATCCTGTTGCAGAAAGTGATTGATTCGGCCCAAGCCGTGGGAGGAATGACTCTGGGAGCCGATCCTTTGGTCAGCGCGGTCAGCATTCTTTCCCACATCCACAGTCGTCCCCTGCCCGGTTTCATTGTCCGCAAAACCCCCAAAGGGCACGGGACCAATCAGTACTTGGAAGGACTGGCCAACATTCCCCAAGGCACCAGGGTAGCCGTGCTGGAGGACGTAGTTACCAGCGGGGGAAGTGTGCTCAAAGCTTGCCAGCGTACGGTTCAAGCCGGTTTGCGCGTCGAGCAGGTCCTTACAGTCCTGGATCGTCAGGAAGGCGGGGCCGAGGCCTTGGCTGAGGAAGGTTACACACTGGAATCGGTTTTCACCAAGCAAAGTCTTTTTGCCGCGGCAGGAAAGGACGTCTGAAAGGGGTGACCCATGGGGTGCTTTTATGTCAATCTGCCAATCCGCTATCTGTCCGAAAACAGCTATTACCTCGATTTCTTCCTGCGAAACAATATAAGTCCGGAGCTGGGCCTGGATGCCATGGCCCTTGATGAACACGATCCCGAATGGCATCAAGAAATTGCCCAGACACTCCACAAGGCTGGACAGGCCTGTTCCATTCATCTTCCTTTTCACGACCTCCAACCCGGTAGCCTGGACGATTTGATCCTGCACGCCACCAGAGAACGTCTGCAACGGGCTATGCACATCGCCAAACTGTACAAACCTCGTTACCTGATTGGCCATGCGTACTTCATCCCTCTCTATACGGATATGTTCTCCAAGTGGCTGAGCCGGGCCATTCATACCTGGGAAATGACCATGGAGGCTTGGCCGGAGCATCCCCCTTTATATTTGGAAAACGTGCGAGAAATCGACCCCCGCCCCCTGGCCGATCTTATGGGTGAACTGTGCACGAGCAAGGTCAGATTCTGTCTGGACATCGGGCATTGGGCCAGTTACGGCAACGGCAGTCAGTACCAAAACCTTTCCCAGTGGATCCAGACCATGGGGCCTTATCTCAGCCATCTCCACCTCCACGACAACGACGGGATAGCCGACCTGCATCTGGGTTTAGGCCAGGGATGCATCCCTTGGGTGGAGCTGTTCGGCGGACTGGAGTTTTTGGAACTCAGCCCCAGTTTTGCCCTGGAGCCTCACTGCCAGGAAGATCTGGAACACAGCCTGTCATTTATCAAGAAGCATATGAACTGGTTTTCCCGCTTGGGAGTCCGACGTCGGGATGTGCCGGAAATTTGAGGGGGAAGCCATTCATACTGTTCTGGATTTCTTCGTTCCTAGGGTCCTCCCTGGGAACGTCATCCTCTTATGGCTCCGGCCATCTTCTTTTTTCTTCTTTGGTCTCAGGCTCCAGCGAGATGGTAAAGAGAAGGGCTGGAGCCCCAAGAGAGTACTTTACGAGGGAGGACCCTCGTAACGAAGAGATGAAGCCGTTTTTTGGGCGCTTTGGCCCCAAAATATGTCAGATTTGCTGGAGACAAAGCTGACGAATAACCATATTACTCCGGCAACAAAGCCATCTCCTGCTCTGAAACTGCAAAAGGCTCCACCCAGGGAGGGGCCAGTTGATAGCACCTATTTTCCCAGCCCAAAACAGCGGCATGCAGAAGCAACCCCTGGCCACCGCTCTGGCCGGAGCCGAACTTGCGGTCACCGACCACCGGATATCCTCGCTTGGACAGCTGAATGCGTATTTGATGCTTGCGCCCGGTTATCAGGCGCAAAGCTAATAGAGTAGCCTGAGGACTCTGACGCAGGGTCCTGACCCAGGCCTCGGCCCGGACTTGCCTTTGATGCCCCCTTTTTTCCTGAGGCAAAAAATCGATAAGACGCGTCCACTCCGGCCAGTCCGGCTGTCCCCAAACCCAGGTCAGATATATCTTGGTCACTGCTCCGGAACGCCATAATCCCTGCAAATGCTGCAAGGTGGTGTAGGTCTTGGCGACCAGAAGCAGGCCGGAGGTGGCCTTGTCCAAGCGATGGACCAAAGCCGGGACCCAGCTGCTGTGGGCATACTCAAACTCCAATCTGTCGCTGACGCTGTCTTCAATCCCAGTCCCGGGTTGGGTGGCTAAATTGGGAGGCTTGGCTAAAACCAGAACTTCGTCGTCTTCGTGGACTCGACGCAGAGCGAATGGATTTGCACAGAGTTGGCTCAGACCTTTGGTCTCCTCCGCCTGAGTGTAGGGAGGCAGGCGAACAGTCTGGCCCTGGCTGATGCGGGCAAAGGGTTTCCATCTGGCTCCGTCCACCCGGACCTGCCCGGTCCGGATCCAGCGCATAATTGCCGACCTGGGCACTTGGCCCTGCAACTGGCGCTCTAAAAACTGCAAAAGCTTTTGGCCGGACTCGGCCCGGCTGACTGGAATATGGGACACTGCAGGCATAGATTTTTTGAACCCACAATTTTGTATGAGCCCAGGATCAACTCGATCAAGGGCTCCAACCCTTCATTCGTATAACTCCACCTATGAATGACACTCAATCTTTTTGGACCCACGGATGGCCAGAGACCGCAACCAGTCTCAGCTCCAAGCTCCTGGCCTGGTACAGACAGAACCGCCGGGATTTGCCCTGGCGGCAGGAGCCAAGCCCTTACCGGGTCTGGATCTCGGAAATCATGCTCCAGCAGACCCAGGTCAACCGAGTTGTGACCTATTTTCAAAACTGGATGCAAACCTTCCCCAATGTCCACACTGTGGCCGAAGCAGATCAGGACCATGTGCTCAAGGCCTGGGAAGGCTTAGGATACTATTTAAGAGCAAAGAACATCCAGGCCGCTGCCCGGATGGTATGCACCAAGCACAACGGAGATCTGCCCTCGGATATGACGGACCTGCTGGCCCTGCCAGGAATTGGTCCATACACCGCTTCGGCCATAGCCAGCCTGGCCTTCAATCAATGCGTACCTGTAGTGGACGCCAATGTCCAACGTGTAATAGCCAGGATTCTCAACTTGAACCAACCTATTAAGTCGGCTGCAGCCCAAAAGACGGTCCGCGGCGTGGTCCAAAACCTTATTCCTCAGGGCCAATCAGGGTCCTTGAACCAGGCAGTGATGGAACTCGGGGCCCTGGTTTGCCTGCCACGCAACCCGGGCTGTCCCTCCTGCCCTGTTTCCGGGCATTGCCAGAGCCTGGCCGCCGGACAGGTCCATATGCGCCCTGTTCTGCCCCCCCGCAGGAAAAGTACGGCCATTCAAGTCGCCGCCGGGGTCCTGGTGGATGCGGGCCGAATCTTGATTCAAAAACGTCCCCCGCAAGGCCTGATGGCCAATCTGTGGGAATTCCCGGGCGGCAAGCTCATAAGCGGAGAAAAACCGGAACAGGCCTTGAGGCGGGAGTTCTGGGAAGAACTGGAGCTGGATATCCAAGTTTTGGATAAAATCACAGTTATCAAGCACAGCTACACCAGTTTTAATGTCACCCTGCACGTCTATTGGTGCGCTCCGGTCCTTGCAGGGCAAGAGCCGGTTCTGCATGCTGCCACGGATTTTCGGTGGGTCAATCCTCAAGAGCTTGCCCATTTCCCTTTTCCAGCCGCGGATTGCAGATTGATCCAGATGTTGAGGGCAAAAAAGGACTGAACGCCTGAACTCCACAGTTATAAGTTCCTGTCTAACTGATTTTTCTGAAAGAGTACGTTATGGATTTACTATGCTGGCAGCAATTATCAATCAAGGCCAAGTCCAAGTTGAGGACATAGATATTCCCACCCCTGGGCCGGGCCAGGCCTTGATCCGGGTCAGTCTGGCCGGGATCTGTGGGACTGATCTGGAAATTGTGGCCGGTTATTCGGATTTCTCCGGGATTTTGGGCCACGAATTCACAGGGCGGGTGGAAAAGGCCCCGGACCGGCCTGAGCTGGTCGGGCAACGGGTGGTGGCGGACATCAACTGCGGGTGCGGAAATTGCCCCTGGTGCAGATGCGGCCAGCACCGCCACTGCTCGCAACGGAAAGTGCTCGGCATCCGGGGGATGGACGGAGCCTTTGCTCAACACATTTGCGTCCCAATCGCCAATCTGTACCCGATCCCGGACCAGATAAGGGACCAGGAGGCCGTGTTTGCCGAACCACTGGCCGCAGCCCTGGAAGTCAGCCAACAGGTTCATATAACGGCCCAAACCCGGACGGCCGTTCTGGGTGACGGCAAGCTGGGTCTTTTATGCGCCCTGACCCTTTCCCACTTTACACCGCAGCTGACCCTGTTCGGCCGACATGAATCCAAATTGAAAATTGCCTCCGATCAAGGCCTGATCACCCATTGCCTGCAGCCGAGTCAGGCCATGGAGCACCACAGCCGGGATCATGACTTGGTTGTGGAGTGCACCGGCCGACCGGATGGAATCAATGCTGCCCTGGATCTGGTTCGCCCGGAAGGCACGGTGGTGGTCAAAACCACCTCTCAGCAACCCTCTTCCCTGGATCTTTCCCGGGTGGTGGTCAATGAAATCGCCCTTCTGGGATCCAGGTGTGGAGATATGCGTTTGGCCGTCCATTTTCTGAGCCACAAATGGGTGGATGTCCACCCTCTGGTTGAGGCCGTATTTCCCCTGACCCAAGTACAGGAGGCCCTTGATCGGGCCGGGCAAAAAGGATCCCTGAAAGTGCTTATCGATTGCCATTGATATATTGACAGCCGGGAGGGGCTCTTCTAAATTCACCTTCTTTTTCCCAGCCCGCCACCACAACCCAAAACCCGGCAAATTTCCATGCACGCAGACCAAATCCGGCTTTCGCCGGGTCAGATACTTATTTTTTGGCTCCCTCTGGCCGCTACCTGGTTGATGATGGCTGCAGAAGGCCCTTTTTTAAGCGCCATCATCGCCCGTTTGGCCGATCCAACTCTCAACCTGGCCTCCTACGGGGTGGCCTTTTCCGTAGCCCTGCTGGTCGAAGCCCCGATCATCATGGTCATGTCCGCAACCACAGCCCTGGTTCGGGATCGGGCCTCCATGGCCACCATGAAACGATTCGTTTACGTCTTAAGCGCGGTGATCACTCTGATCATGGCCGGACTGACCCTGCCTCCGGTCTTTTCATTCCTGGCCCAGGGCATCATCCGCCTTCCTCCGGATGTGGCCCACCTCTCCCACCTGGCCTGTATAGCCCTGATTCCTTGGCCTGGAGCCATTGGATACCGCAGATTCTATCAGGGCATTCTGATCCGGAACAACAGGACCCGCTTTGTGGCATACGGAACTGTGATCCGCTTGACCGGCATGGGCGGCACGGCCAGTATCCTGGCCCTGCTCACAAATGTGCCTGGAGCATTGGTCGGGGGGTGTTCTTTGGCCGCCGGGGTGATGGCTGAGGCTGCAGCCACCCGGCTGATGGCCGGGGGCGTGGTCCGCAGACTCCAGGAGTTCGAGGGCCAACGGCACATCCCTTTGACCTACGCCAGGATTTCCAAATTCTATTTTCCTTTGGCCCTGACCACTATCCTGGCCCTGGGAGTACGGCCTGTGGTCACCTTCTTTCTGGGCCAAAGTAAAATGGCCATTGAGTCTCTGGCTGTTTTTCCGGTTATCCATTCTCTGGTCTTTCTGTTCATCAGTTTGAGCATCTCTTACCAGGAAGTGATCATCGCCCTCATTGGAGACAAACAAGAAAACTACCTGCCTTTGCGCAACTTCGCTTTCTTTCTATCTCTGGGAGCCGGAGGCGGGCTGGGATTGATTGCCTTTACCCCTTTGAGTACCATTTGGTTTCACCATGTATCCGGGCTTTCCCTGCATCTCTCTGAATTCTCTGCCCTGCCGGTGCAGATCATGGTTTTGATTCCTTTTCTGTGGGTGGCGGTCTCTGTGCAGCGGGGCACTTTGGTCAGTGCTGAAATGACCGCTCCAATCACCAAGGCCACCATAGCTCAGGTGAGTACCGTGGTTCTGATCTTGGTGATCACCATATATTTTCTGGATATGGTGGGTATTATCGGCGCAGCTCTGGCTTTGGTTTTCGGGGGCATCGCCGGTTGCGCCTATCTGATCCCCTGGTTTCTGGACTTGCGGCGGAAGGCGGCTGCAGTTTCCGGCTCAACGAGCTAAAGATGCCAGGTTTCAGGGCCGCCTCTGTGGGCGTTCGCCAGTTTGATTGAGTAAGAAACTGTCCAGGAGAGGCAGGGCTTGGGGTCAAGCCTGTCTTACGCAAGAACCAGGGTCCAGTCGGAAGCCGCTTTTGTCCCTAGGACTGGCCCTCTACGGAGTTCATTTTTTTCATAGACCGCATACCTCGACTATGAGCACCCAAGACACCCACACCGCCACCGGCAGTCAACCAAACTGGTTCCTGCGGGCCCTGCAGCAGACCCTGCCGGTTATTCTGGGCTACCTGCCCGTAGGCTTCGCCTATGGGGTTCTGGCCCAAAAAAGCGGTTTGTCGGCAGCCAACACCATGCTCATGTCCTTGCTGGTCTTGCCGGCTCGGCCCAGCTCATCGCTGTGGGACTCCTGGCCGCCGGAACCGGCCCGGCCTCAGTCATTCTGACCACCTTTGTGGTCAATCTGCGCCATCTGCTCATGTCCGCGGCTCTGGCCCCGTATCTTCGCTCCTGGACCAGGTGGCAGCAGGCCGTGTTCGCCTTTCAGCTCACTGACGAGACCTTTGCCCTGCATTCCAGCCGCTTCCCCCGAGGGGAAACGGCTCAACCGGAAACTTTGGCCATCAACATGATCGCCCAGTCTGCCTGGCTGGGGGGGTCGCTCTTGGGTTTGTACGTAGGTTCATTCATTACCGATGTCAAGCCTATTGGCCTGGATTACGCTCTGCCGGCTATGTTCATGGTCCTTTTGGTCTGGCAGTTGACCTCAATGATCAGGTGGATAACAGCAGGCCTGGCTGGATTTATCTCGGTTGGCCTGGCCCTGGCCGGATTATCACAGGTAAATGTCATCCTGGCCACTGTGCTGGCTGCAAGCTTGGGCCTGGGAGTGGAAACATGGATCAAGTCAAGATCTTCGTGATTATTGTGGGTATGATGGTGGTTACCTATGGCCCCAGGGTCTTGCCCATCACCGTTCTGTCCTCCAGATCCCTCTCCCCCTGGCTGGTCAAACGGCTGCAACTCATCCCGGCCGCCGTCCTGGCGGCCATGCTCCTGCCCTCTTTGA
>CAZUER010000094.1:0-16143 GCA_964619345.1 uncultured Desulfohalobiaceae bacterium | reverse complement strand
ACCTGCTGATTACAAGTCAGCTGCTCTGCCAATTGAGCTACGCCAGCACAAAGAGAGATTTGTATCTCAATTTTTTTTGGAGTGCAACCCCTTCAAAGGCAGTTTTTTTATAAACAAAAAAGGAAAGAATATCTGACGAGTTAGGCGGGTGTGGCCCAAGCTGTGGACGGAGATACCGATCTTTGCGGACAAGCTTCTTTCATCTTTTCAAGTTCAACAAGTTTCAGGTACTTTTCCTTGTGCCGGTAAAGATGTTGAGCAAAGGCTGTATTTAATGCATGACCGGAGCAATGGACGTCGAAGCTGCCTACAATGGGATAAGGCAGCAAACCAATATCTCCTATCAAATCAAGCACTTTGTGCCGCACGGGTTCGTCTGGATACCGAAACCCGTCTGAATTGATAACTCCAGTCTGATCAAAGACCAAGGCATTTTCCAGAGATCCACCCAAGGCTTTTCCCCGACTTTGCAAGGCCTGAACATCGTTTAAAAAGCCAAAGGTCCGGGCCCGGGCTAGATCCTGTGTGAAATCATGGGTGGTGACCGCATAGGACAGTTCTTGCCGTCCTACCATGGGGTGGGGAAACTCTATCCTGTATCTGACTCGAAAGTCACTATCCGGCCTGACCGAAATCCATTTTCCTTTTTCCTCTAAGCGAGTGGCCTTGGTCACCACGTAGACCTTCTTGACTTCCCTTTGGTCTTTAACCCCGGCCTGACGCAAAAGATAGACAAAAGATGCCGCGCTGCCGTCCATGATAGGCACTTCCGGCCCGGACACCTCCACCAAAACATTGTCTATGCCCATGCCCCGGATAGCGGCCATCACATGCTCTACAGTTCCCACCCGTCCTCCGGAACAGCCAAGGGTAGTGCACAGTGAAGTATCCACAACCTTTTCCGGGGACAGGTCCAAAAAGCTTCCCCCATTTTGGCCCAACAGGGACCATACAATTCCTGAGTCGGCAGGAAGAGGATAAAAGGCCAAATCCACCTTTTGTCCACTGTGTAGACCGATTCCTGAACACTTAATAGGATGCTCTATTGTTTTTTCCTGCATGCCTTCCCCCTGCCAACCCATATGCACATTTCGTGCCATATGCTCAACTCAGGATATCTGCCCCTGCAGGCTGTCCTGAAATATTGCTGTTGTGTTGTTTTGACAACATTTGTGTCTTTTAGGTCACACACGCTTGGCTTTTAAAACCCGGTCCCGGCCGGCCAGATCCTGCACAACTTCAACCTCGTCCCAATGGTTTGCGGATCGGGCCTGTATCTGGTCCCGTAAAACGGAAAATTGATCATGCCCTATCTCCATACATAGCCAACCACCGGGACGTAAGACTTGAAAAGCCTGCCCTATCAACCGCAGGGAAACATCAATACCCGTTAGTCCGCCCCACAAGGCCAGTCTGGGTTCAAAATGCCGGATTTCTTTACTCAGCATCCAGTATTCGGCACTACCTATGTACGGCGGATTACTAAGTACCACGTCCAGGCTTTGCTGCCGGCAGACAGAAACAAGATCAGAGCATGTACACATCAACCGGAAAGACAACTCATGGGCGGCCACGTTTTTTTGAGCTATACGCAATGCGGGCAGGCTCCGGTCGGTAAGAACCCCACGGCTCCGAGGAAACAAGGAAGCGAAGCAGACACCTACCGCCCCACAGCCGGTGCCTGCATCGGCAAAAACCAAATCAGACCCCGAAGTCCACAAGGACTGGGCTGTTTCTATAAGGATTTCAGTTTCTGGCCTCGGAATCAATACATCGGAGTTCACGTGAAAATTACGTCCAAAAAATTCACGCATTCCAGTCAGATAAGCTACCGGGCATCCTGCCGCCCGTAACTCCACAGCCTGAAAATAGGATTGAGACTGCTCAGGAGTAAGGACCGTGTCTTGGTGGGTCAGGACCCACAGGCGATCCACCCCTTTAATCATGGCCAATATAAGTTCCGCTGAAAGCCGCGGGCTGTCCACGCCGGCTCGCAGCAAACGGTTCTCAGCCAGATGGAGGGACTCAAAGAGACGGATCACATCGTAGGCCATTACAGCAAGGAGACTTATACTTGATGGCTGACCAGCGCGGATTCATTCGCCTCTGAGCCGTGCATGGCCTGCATCAAGGGATCTATAATCTGATCCAGCCCACCGGCCAAGACTGCTTCCAGATTGTGGGTTGTGAAGTTAATACGGTGGTCGGTTATTCGACTCTGAGGAAAGTTGTATGTCCTGATCCGTTCAGAGCGATCTCCAGATCCAACCTGGGATTTGCGGGCCTGATCCTGTTCCTCTTTGGCCTGGTCCTGTTTGATTTTCAACAGCCGTGACCGCAGGACGGTCATGGCTTTGGCTCGATTCTTGTGCTGGGATTTTTCGTCCTGACAGCTGACCACCACACCAGTTGGCAAATGTGTAATGCGCACAGCTGAATCGGTCGTATTCACACTTTGTCCCCCGGGGCCGGAGGCCCGGAACACATCAACCCGCAATTCTTGGGGTTCAATCTGTACATCCACCTCTTCGGCTTCCGGTAAAATAGCTACCGTCACTGCAGAGGTGTGTATTCTCCCCTGTGATTCAGTAGCTGGGACCCTTTGCACCCGATGGACCCCGGATTCGTATTTTAAGCGCCTATAGACTTGATTTCCCCTGATTGAGGCGATGACTTCCTTGAATCCTCCACCGCCGGACTGGTGGGAATTGAGAAGTTCCACTTTCCAGCCCATGCCCTCAGCGTACCGCGTATACATCCGCAGCAAATCTCCGGCGAAAAGAGCAGCCTCTTCCCCACCGGTTCCAGCCCTGATCTCCAGGATAACTGGCTTATCATCCATGGGGTCCTTGGGTATGAGCAAGCGCTGCAGTTGGTCTTCCAATTCCAAGACCCTTTGCTGGGCTGCTTCAAGTTCGGACCTGGCCAGTTCTCGAATTTCCGGATCCGGATCCTGCGTCAACTCTTGATGCTCTTCCTGTTCGGCCAGGACTTGCTTATACTCCCGGTAGGTATGAACGATATCGGCCAAGGCTGCATGGGCCTTGGCCGTCTGGCTGTACTTTTTTTGATCTTGATAGATTTCAGGAAGGCTGAGCTGCTCTTCCAGTTCTACAAATTGGGTTTCAATCTCATCAAGCTTTAAACGCATATTCATGCTTGACCCCAGACCCGGCCCACGGTGATATATTGTGTATACCTAGGCCCATACTATCCTCACGTTCCAGGCCAAAAGAAATACGTTGCCAAACAATCACTTATGTTCTGCACTGTCCTGACTCTGATACTGAGCGTATTTTCGCCGAAATCGGTCGATACGGCCGGCAGTATCTACAAATCGCTGCTTTCCAGTATAAAAAGGATGGCAGTTGGAACAGATGTCCACTTCGATATGCTCACCCCGAGTGGACTGGGTGGTTACCTCATATCCACAGGAACAGCGTATAGTCGACTGATATGTTTTGGGATGAATTCCGTCTTTCATTGTCCTCCTCCAAATTTTTTAAAAGCCTGGTTTACCGTATTTTCGCCCGTTATCATCAGCTCTTTTCCCCATGACCAAAAGGCTTTTTGGTGCAACCTGGAAATATAAACACGATCAATACCCGTTGGCAACCCCCTGTCAAGGGGATACATTCGGGTGCTGGAACTTTAGTGAATCCAGATACGTCGTGAGAGATTATCTGCACGCATCAGGAAGATTCATTGGGCCGGTGGGTGAGATCAAAAGCCGTAGAGATGAGATGGTTGGTAAAATCGACATAATTGACAGTCACATCTTTGGGCACATGAATGCGGGTAGGGGCGAAATTGATTATTCCTTTAAATCCAGCTTCCACCATATGATTGGCCGCCCGTTGGGCCCGATCCGGTGGGGTGGTTATCAGCCCGATCTCCACTTTCAGTTCACTTCGTTTTTCCTTCAAGCGGCGGGTACAGACTATCTCGTGCCCGGCGATAACCTCTCCGATTTTAAATGGATCGCAATCAAATGCGGCAACAATGAGAAAGCCCCTTTTTTGCAGCTGTTCATGCCGGAGAAGAGCTCTTCCCAGATTACCAACTCCGACCAAGGCGCAGTTCCAGGTGCGATCAATTCCTAAAAAGTGGGTAATGGCCTGTAATAGATCCTGAGAGTAATAGCCGACCCCTCGAACCCCGAACTCTCCAAAGTACGCCAGATCTTTCCTGATTTGTGAGGGATTGATCTCACACTCCTGGGCCAGTTTGTCCGAGGAGACTACGGTTTGCTTGCGTTGGATCATCTCCTCCAGGACCTGGACATACATGGCCATCCGTTGAACAGTGGCTCTAGGAATCCGTTCTGTTTTTAAGGAATTACCCATTTTGAGATTTTTTTCACAAAGACCAGGGATAAAGAGGCCTCCACTTGGAGGCCTCTTTTCCTTCCTGATGCTAGAAGGGTTGTACGAACAGCAGGATCAAGACCACAACCAATGTATAAATGGCCAAGGACTCAATCAGAGCCAAACCGATGAGCATGGTCACTGTGATCTTTCCACTCACATCAGGATTGCGGGCAGTTCCTTCGCAGGCACCTTTCAGGCCAAAGCCCATGCCAATTCCGCAACCCAAAGCTGCCAAGCCCATGCCAACTGCCGAGCCCCAGGCAATCTGGGAGGCGATTTCGGGTGATCCTTCGGCAGCCAGAGCTGCCCCGGCAGCCAATACAAATAGCACAGTGTTGACCAAAACCAGCATGCTCTTACGCAACATGTCACTCCTCCTGCATTTGGTTTATACGTACGGTCAGAAGACCATTTCCCCCGGTTTGGCAAAGCATTAATGCGCTTCCTCAAAGGCCATTTTTATATAGATCATGGACAGCATAAAGAAGATAAATGCTTGTATGGTGTCAACGAGCCCATATAAAAAATACACCGGCAAAGTAGCCACAATAGGTACCAACATAAAGAAAAGCATAAGAACCAGCTCTTCGCCAAAAATATTTCCAAAAAGTCGAACTGTCAGGGAAAGTGGGCGAGCCAGATGGCTCAGGAACTCAATGGGCAGCATCAAGGGTGCTAGCAAGGGGATAGGTCCCGTAAAGTGCTTGATATACTTTGTTCCATGTTCTCTGAAACCTATATAATTATAGACAAGAAAAACACAAAGTGCCATGGCTGCATTGGTGTTCAAATTGGCGGTTGGTGCCATACATCCGGGAACAAGACCAACAAAATTTGCAAATAAAATAAATATGAAAATGGTGACCAAAAAAGGAAAGACCTGGCGTCCTTGTTCGCCCATATTGGTGACCACAAAATCTTCCATTCCGTTAACAATCAGCTCCAAAAAATTTTGCACTTTTCCAGGAACAAGGGAGATATGACGAGTCCCCAACCAGCCCAGCAAGATCAAAATGGCCATCACCAGCCAGGTATACAAAACGTGAGTAGGGACCAAGGTGTGGCCCGCCTCTCCAACCAAACCTACTGTCTCCATTGCTTTATCAAGCAAAATGATATGAGGAGTAATTTCAGCCGCCATTGACTCAAGCCTCCTTGTGTTGTTGGGCCATGATATATCGGCCCGTCCATACTGCGAAAGTAATCAAAAGAGTGGACAGACCCGCCAGAACGCCTATCGGGGAAAGCCCGGCCACAACAATGGCCAGGAATAATACAAGGATAGTTCCCACCAGCCGGAGATAGAAACCAGCCAGCAAGGTAAACACACTTCCTTTGCCGACCCAGATGAGATGCGGCACGAACTTAGCCAAAAGAAATAAGTTGAAGGTGACCAGGAATGCGCCGATTGCAAACCCTACTCCATGGACTTTCCAACCTCCACATGTGAGCACTAAAGTCAACAGGCACGAAATGGCTGTCTGAAATACGACCATCCATTGAGCCTCTGGATGGATGATACCCAGGAACTGGAGCCAATAATCAATCTTTTTTGGCATCTCGCTCTTTTTCTCTTCTCTGCATGCGCTGAACTTCCTGAAACATATTCTTAAAACCAGCCGCTATCCCTAACACGAGAAAAACGATCTTCAACCACGGGTGAGTACCTAGCCAACTGTCCAGGTAGTAGCCAACTGCCAACCCCACAAAGGTTGTAGCTACCAGATGGATACCCAGTAGACTGGCTCGAAAAAGACTGTTTCGATATTCTCGGTCAATACCCTTAAAGAGCATTTGTGCCTTCCTTCACAAGCAAGGTTTGTAGCTAGCATACGCTATTGCCAAAGTCAAATCCGTATTCTAGAATTTGGACGGTTTTCTTGCCCTGCACTGCAAACTTCGCGAGGCGTAGAATTTTTAGGAGCTTCAAACATGCCCAAAGCTTGGCTGATCAACAAACAGCAGGAACTAGTGACCGAAATATTTCGCAATTTTTGCTTTGTCCACCGCCAAATCCTCGAAGTGTGTATTTCCGGACAGAACGGGAATTCGGTCTGTTTTGAGTGCCTGGACAAGATACTGGGGCAGGAAACAAATCAAGGCCCCTTGTGGCGGCTGAAGGATTCTGCTCATCTCGTCTTCCGGTCATTTGCCGATACCCCGGCCAGCGGGCGGTCTTTGGACTGGGCCCTAGGTTATCTGTTCCACGAATGCATGAAGCTCAAAGAAGACGCTTATCAGCTCACCAATTATGTCCACTGGTTCGAGACCTGGAATACCCATAAGAGTCATCTGCCGGACGAGGAAACCCTCAGTCAGGACCTCAAAGCCATCGCCTCTCAGACTGCAGAAAGCATTGATCGGGAGGTGCAGCGTATCCAATCCGTATTGTCCCTATGCCGGAAGCTATTTATTGTCTATCTTCCCCATCAACAGAACAACTCCCTTTTGGCCAGGTTTTTCTACGACCGTCTTCCTCACATACAGGCAGTCTTCGGCCCCCAAAGCGACGAGTTGCTCCACGCCCTGTACGGACCAGACAGCGAGGATCTCCTCCGTCTAGCAGCCACCAGCCTGCGGCAAGGCGGATGGGCTCATGAGGCGGAGCAGGCCCTGCAAAAGCTCAAATAACCATCCTTGGCACGGTCCTGATCAGAGGCAAAACCGCTGTGAATTGGGCGCTCCGATTCAGTCTTGGGGGTTGAGTTCAGCTCTGAATTTCCGAGAGAGACGAAAGACGCAAACTGTGCGCGGGTCGAGGGTGATAGACTCTTCGGTCTGAGGATTGCGGCCCTTGCGAGCTTTTTTGTCGTAGGCCTCAAACTTACCGAAGCCACTGACCAACAGGGCGTAGTCCTGTTTTATGGCCTGTTTCATAACCGATAGCAGGTCCTCGACCTGGTTCTTGACCTCAGCTCGGTTCCTGGAGGTCTGCTCATAAATCCGTTCTACAATGTCTGCTTTGGTCAGGGTATTCCCAGACATGAAGCCTCCTTGTTTGGCTCGGATCATTGCCGCTGCCGGCCGTCAATCGGCCAAGGCCTGACGAATGTCATTTGCCATTTTCTGCATACTGTTTTTGGAATCGTATTCTCCTTGCACTACTTGATACAACTGGTCTCCTTCCCGCCGGGGGATGAGATGCCAATGGGCGTGCGGCACCACTTGACCTGCCGAGGCATAATTGTTCATAACCACATTCAATCCCGTGGCCTGGGTGGCGGAGAGAACGGCTTCCCCCACAAGCCGCCAGGCCCGATGGAGCTCCACAGCCAATTCGTCCGGGACCTCCCATAATGTGTCGTAATGCGTTGTAGGAATAACCAATACGTGGCCGAAAGCGATGGGGGCGATATCCAGAAAGGCTAAAACGCGTTCAGTTTGATAGACTGCCTCGCAGGGCAACTCTCCACCGATAATGCGACAAAAGATGCAATCCTGCATGCTTCTTCTCCCAGATTATTGAGGTTTGTATGACCATTCCTCCGAAATCTATTGAAGAATACGACAGGCGGGCCGTTTTGACAAGAGCTGAACTCAGAAAAAACCAATTTTTCTTGAACAAAACTGACCCATTGTGATGAGGTAAGGCCTGTGTCCCTGTCTTTATCCTGCCCAGCTCCCCTGCCCATGAGAGGCAAAGATCCCATCAGACCGGTTTTTTTGCCCCAAATCGGCTGCCCCACCCGATGTATCTATTGCAATCAAAGCCAACAAACCGGGTGTTCGGTTCGCTCCTTACACCGCATCTACACCAGCTTGGTCCAAAACCTGGAGAAAGCCTGGCAAGCTCAAAGCCATCCTTTTGAATTGGCTTTTTTCGGGGGATCTTTCACCGCCTTGCCCGAAGTCTGGCAGCTGAAATTGTTGGACCTGGCCACAAGGTACAAACAAAATGGCCTTATCACTTCGGTCCGTTGCTCCACCCGCCCGGATTGTTGCTCCTGGACAGACTTGGCTGTATTGGCCAAACATGGTCTAGATATTATTGAGTTGGGCGTTCAGACCTTTTGCCCCCTGGTGTTACAGATTTGTAACAGGGGATACGGCCCGGACATTATTGAATCTGCCACTGAAGGAGTCCGGCGGGCCGGTATGGGACTGGGAATGCAGTTGCTGCCCGGATTACCGGAACACGATCACCGAAAATGGTTGCTGGATGTTCAGCGCACCTGCGATATCAAACCAGATTTTGTCCGTATTTACCCCTGCTTGGTTTTAGCCGGTACCCCTTTGCACCACATGTACCAGCAGGGGCAATTTTTGCCTTGGTCTCTGGGCCAAACGGTTCAGGCATTAAGCAGGGGATATTTGCGACTGTGGTCAGCCGGCATACCGATCATCCGCATGGGCTTGCATCCTGAACCGGACATGATGCAAGCCCTTGTGGACGGGCCATGGCATCCGGCACTTGGGTCTCTGGTTCGAGGGAAGGTTGTCTTCGCTCTGATACAGAGCTTGTGTCTGCATATGCCACCTGGTTCCAAGTCCTTGATCTGTCCCAAAGCTTTACAGGGTGACCTTTGGGGATACCAAGGTGCCCATAGAAGCCGGCTGCACCGCTTGGGATTTACCGCCCAGCACATTTCGTATGACCATTCTTCCCGATTAGAGGTAACCTGTCTGGAAAGTTGATGACATTTAAACCGTCATCGTTTATATGGATAACAATTTGACATGAAGATTTGCTGAGAACACGCTGTGAATGTATTGCCTTCATCACATATCCGGGGATTTCGCTGCCGGCGTATCCTGACCATGGATCCGAACCGGCCTGTTCTGAACAACGGCCTTATCTGGACCGGCCATGGATCCATTCTGGCCATTGGACCTTACTCCTTGGCCAAAGATGATTTTCCTGCCCCAATCCAGGATTTGGGGGAGCAGACCATGATCCCTGGACTTTTGAATGCCCACACCCACCTCGAGCTCTCCCATCTCCGTGGATTGACGACCCCTGGAGAAGGTTTTGCTTCCTGGGTCCAGAGCCTGCTCAAGCTCCCGGTCCAAAAGCACGAACCGGACCTGATCCACCAGGCGATAAAGGAGATGATGGCCTTAGGTGTGGCTGGCATCGGGGACATCAGCGGGCAAAATCCGCGTCGGATGCATGAAATCCACACTGAGCTGCCCATCCCCACCCGTCTCTTTGTGGAATTTCTGGGTTTTTCCTCTTCATCGGTCGCCTCCTGGCCGGTGGATACCCCCCCCCGGGATGCCTTTTTGACCGCGGCCGGGCATGCATTATACTCCACGCATCCGGATTTGCTCCACAAAGTCAAGTCCTGGACCGCTCGTTACAACCGGCCTTTTTCCATACATCTGGCTGAACATGAAGGAGAACTGGAGCTATTGGCCACCGGCCAAGGTGATTTCGCCGATTTTTTACATGGAAAGCTCCTCCCGGATTCATACCGCCCTCCCGGTCTTTCTCCGGTGGCCTATGCCGACCGCTTGGGACTTTTAGACCACAAGACATTGGCAGTCCATTGCGTGCACCTCAGCCGCCGGGACATTCAGACCTTGCGAGACAAGATGGTCCATGTCTGCCTCTGCCCCCGCAGTAATGCATACATCCTATGTGGGCGTCCACCGGCCGAAGACCTGCACAGGACGGGAGTCAATCTGTGCCTGGGGACGGACGGGCTGAGTTCCAATCACGACCTCAATCTGTGGCATGAAGCCCGTTATCTTGCCCATATGTGGCAAGGGAATCTGTCCTTGACAGAATTGATCTCCTTGATAACCATCAACCCTGCCCGAGCCCTGAACCTGGAACAGACTACGGGCAGTTTGCAACCGGGAAAGCTGGCTCGCTTCAGTCTGGTGCCGCGGGAACTGGAGCACTCTTTACCTCTGTGACCCATTATCCCAAGGAGCGGGAATGTCTTGGGCCCATTCACACCTGCTAAGTATCTCTGATCTCTCAGTCGAAGATATCCGTACCGTTTTTCAATTTGCCGAACGTTTCGCTGAAATGGCTGATCGGCCGGTCAAAAAGGCCCCCACCTTGAAAGGAAAAAGTGTGGTGCTTTTCTTTGCTGAGCCCAGTACCCGAACCAAAACTTCCTTTGATATGGCCGCCAAGCGCTTGTCAGCTGATACCTTTTCCCTGGCCCAAAGCGGAAGCAGCCTGCAAAAGGGCGAAAATCTCAAGGATACGGCCCTGACCTTGCAAGCTATGCATCCGGACCTTTTGGTCTTAAGACACAATTTGAGTGGGGCCGCTCATTACCTGGCCCAGAATCTTTCGTGTCACGTGATCAATGCCGGAGACGGATGGCATGCGCATCCCACCCAGGCCCTGCTGGACGGTTTCACCCTCCATCAGGTATGGTCCTCATTTACCGGAAAAACCCTACTCCTCCTGGGTGATATCGCGCACAGCCGGGTGGCTCGCTCCGATGTGGAACTTTTTCACAAGCTGGGAGTCCATTTGCGCGTATGTGCCCCCAGGACTCTTCTGCCCAAAGGGATCGACAATTGGCCGGTAGAGATCTTTACTGATCCTATCCCGGCCTGTACCGGTGTGGATGCTATCCAATGCCTGCGTCTGCAGCTTGAGCGCCAGAGCGCAGGCCTTTTGCCTTCAATCCGGGAATACGCACGGTATTATGGGCTTCGACGTTCTCTAGTCGACCTGGCCGGGCCAGAAGTCAAAGTGCTTCATCCGGGGCCCATGAACCGAGGAGTGGAAATTGAATCTCCCCTGGCCGAGGCCCCGAACAGTTTGATCCTCTCTCAGGTCAGTGCCGGAGTGGCTGTACGCATGACCCTTTTATTCCTCTTTCTCACTCAGAGCCACAAGGAGTGATCATGTCCGGCCCGGAATGTGTTGTGCGCAATGGGAAATGGCGGGACCGGTTACAAGATGTGCTCATCGGGCAGGGCCGGATTATTGAAGCCATGCCCGCAGATCCCGGCCGCCGTTTCGAGGGCCTGGACTATATCGATGCCCAAGGGGCATTGCTTTTGCCCGGGCTTATCGACGGTCACACCCATTTGCGAGAACCCGGACAGGAATACAAAGAGGATATCACTTCCGGCCTGCATGCAGCCGCCCAGGGAGGCTTTAGCCGCATCTTGTGCATGGCCAATACCGACCCGGTCAATGACTGCGCCGCTGTTTCCACCCTCATCCTGCAAAGGGCCGCATCCTCCCATGGTCATGGCCCTTTTGTGCATCCGGTGGGAGCATTGACTATGGACCTGGCCGGCCGAGAGCTTGCTCCTTTTTTTGAACTGGCTGAAGCCGGTTGTGTAGCTGTATCCAATGACGGGGTCCCGGTGACCGACAATCACCTCCTGCGCCGGGCCATGGAATACAGTCGGGGCCCAGGGCTCTTGGTTATTGATCATTGCGAGGACCCGGGGTTGGCTGCGGGAGGAATGGTCAACGAAGGAATGATCAGCGACATGTTAGGCCTGGCTGGACAACCCAGTATCTCTGAGTCCTTTCAGGTTGCTCGGGACATTCTTTTGGCCGGCTATCTCAACATTCCCATCCACCTGGCCCACATCAGCACCCGGGAGTCGGTGGAACTCATCGCCCAGGCCAAGACCAGAGGGGTTCCGGTAAGTGCAGAGACCTGTCCCCATTACCTTCTGTGGGATGAAGAATTGGTCCACGGATTCTCGACCCTGGCCAAGGTCAACCCTCCCCTTCGAACTGCGGACGATGTCCTGGCCTTGCGTCAAGCTGTCCGGGAAAGGGTCATCGATATCCTGGTCACCGATCACGCCCCGCATGCCGACTTTGAAAAAGATGCCCCCTTTTCTCAAGCCCCCAATGGAATCTCCGGATTGGATACAGCTCTGTCCTTGACCTGGTCCCTGGTCCAGGACCAGGTATTAACCCTTGATGACCTGATCCGTTTATGGTCTTCTGCCCCAGCTGCAGTATACGGTTTTCAGTCCAACTCCTTTACCCCCGGTGATCCCGCCGATATCTGCATTTTCGACCCCCAAGACAGCTGGACGGTGAACTCCGAAACCATGGCCTCCAAAGGCAAAAACACGCCCTGCTTGGGCCAGGTTCTCCCCGGACGGGTGAAGTCCCTGCTGGTCCAGGGCAGACTGGTATATGAACAGACTCGATAGGATACTGGTAAGCATTCGGCCCCCTGATACAGTTACGGTTAGCGACAATTGTACAGCAGTGGCAAACCGGGAATATCTGGCAGGGATCATACAGCCCCCGACACGAAAACCTGACAAGTTGGCCTCTGGCCAAATTGGATACTGAACTTACATATGGCCTCAATCCTGGTCTTAGATGACGATAAGAGCTTGCGCGAAGTCCTAGATGTGGCTTTAAGCGAGCAGCAGCACTCCATTCATCAAGCCGGCTCTATTTCTAAAGCCCTCTCTCTTATCACCAATGAAATCATCGACCTGGCCCTCGTAGACCTTCGCCTGGGCACGGAAAGCGGGCTTGATTTTTTACAAAAGCTCCAAGAGCACCACCCGGGCTTACCGGTGATTATGATCACCGCCTATGCCGATTCCCAATCGGCAGTAGCGGCCATGAAACTGGGGGCTAAAGACTATATAGCCAAACCCTTTGACGTCGATGAGCTTTTGCTGCTGGTGGAAAGGCATCTGGAACACTCTCGTCTGGCTGAAGAAAATAAATGGCTGAAGAGTCAAATAAAAAGCCATTTCGGAACCATTCTAGGCCAGAGCAATAAGATGCAGGAAGTCTTTGAATTGGTCCGGCGGATAGCTCCGACCAATATCCATGTCCTCCTCACTGGAGAATCAGGAACGGGAAAGGAACTCATCGCCCGGGCCATCCACGAACACAGTCCACGCAGTGAACATCCCTTGATGATTGTCAATTGTGGAGGCCTTCCGGAATCCCTGGTGGAAAGCGAGCTTTTCGGCTATCGCCGCGGAGCATTTACCGGCGCGGACCGGGCCAAAAAGGGACTTCTGGAAAAGGCGGATCAAGGGACATTCTTTTTGGACGAAGTGGGAGAGCTGCAAGCCGGAACCCAGGTCAAGCTCCTGCGTTGCATTCAGGACGGAAGCTTCATTCCTGTGGGAGGAACAGAGCTGGTGCGCACAGATCTGAGATTTGTGGCCGCAACCAACCGGGACATTGAACAGGAAGTGGCCGATGGAAGCTTCCGGGAAGATCTATTCTACCGCCTCAGCGGGGTAATCATCCATATTCCTCCCTTGCGGGAACGAGGGGAGGACCTCTTCCTTTTGGCCGACCATTTTTTGCAAAAATTTTGCCGAGAGCAGAACAAGAGCCTCTCTGGCCTCAGCCGTCAGGCCAGGGAAAAACTCAAAAATTACCATTACCCAGGGAACATCCGGGAGTTGGAAACTATTCTGGCCCGAGCCGTGGCCTTGGAAACTGGGCCCACTATCACTCCATCATCCCTGATCATTTATGAACAACCTCACTCCGCGCAGGCCAGCGGCCGGGAAAAAGTCCTCAGGCAGGAGATATCATTGGATGCATATCTGGAACAGGAGGACAGGGACATTCTCCTATCCGCCCTGCACCGCAGCGGGGGCCACAAAAGCAAGGCAGCCGAAATAGTCGGCCTCAGCTTCCGCCAGTTCCGCTACAGATTAAGCAAATATCGAACAGATTCATGACCTTTTTCCCGGTCTTAAAAACACGATGCTACCCACTGCAGTCGGATCCTCAGTCCATCCCGGCTTCAGCCTCCAGCTCCCGCAATCGGGCCTCTGTTTTTTCCCTTTCCCTTTGGTCTAGGGATGGATCCTGCAAACGGCGGCGTAATCCCAGGATGGTCATTTCTGTCCGCAAGTCCCGGCATGTGTATGTGCTCTTTTCCCGCATGTTGCCTCCTGTCGGCCTTTTTCAGCCCAGCTTTCATCAAACCAGACTCCGCCAAGATACCAAAGGCCCTTATCCCAGAGCAAGTTTATCCCCTCTGGGGTTTGCCTTGAATTTTGAAATCAGTTAGGAATAGGCGGTTGGTCATTGGGTACTTGAGGACCGCCAAGAGAGAAAAAACATGCACCAAAACTCCCCGACTGCTGCACCCCAAACCCCCTTGGGCATTATCGCCGGGGAAGGCCAATTTCCTCTTCTGGTGGCTCAAGGAGCCCGTCGCTTAGGCCGTCCCACGGTGGGGATAGCCTTTAAAGAGCACACACGACCGGAACTGTCCATGCTGGTGGATCAGGTAGCCTGGTTGCGACTGGGGCAACTGAACAAGCTCCTTTCCTTTCTGAAAAAATTGGAAGTCCAGGAAGTGGTGTTTGCCGGTGGGATCAATAAGCCTCGGGCCCTGGATATACGACCGGACCTGCGGGCGGCCAAGCTCCTGTTTCAGATGCGCAATAAAAACGACAACTCGCTTCTGCAAGGGGTGGTCAGCCTTTTGGAATCCGAAGGTTTTATTCCCGTTTCTGCCTTGGGCTTTGTCCCTTCATTGCAGACACCTGCCGGAATTATGACCAGGAGAGAACCTACCCGACAAGAAAAGGAAGACATTTTGTTCGGTTGGCCCTTGGCTCAGGAGATCGGACGAATGGATATCGGACAGTGTGTGGTGGTCAAAGAGCATATGGTGGTCGCAGTGGAAGCTATGGAGGGTACCAACGAAACCATTACCAGAGCCGGCCGCCTGGGGGGCAAAGGATGTGTGGTCATCAAGAGTTTCAAGCCCGGTCAGGAAGAGAATGTCGATCAGCCGGCAATTGGGTTGGAAACCGTGCGGACCATGATCAAAGCCGAGGCCACCTGCCTGGCGATTGAGGCCAAAAAAAGTCTTTTTTTCGACCGCGAAAAGTCTATAGAAGTGGCCAATGAGGCCCGGATATGCGTTCTGGGCTATCATGCCGATCTTGAACTGTAGTCAGCTTTGCTCCGGCAAATCTCACATATTTTTTTATACCAAAGCGGGCACAAAAGAAATTTTTCCGGAATGATCATACCAGTTTTCTAAAGGGTATCAAACACTAACAAAAGCTCGAGCAGTGAGGGAGCATGCCCAATATCTTTAATAAGCTTCTCGGATTCTTTTCCAGTGATCTGGCCATTGACCTGGGAACCGCCAATACATTGGTCTATGTGCGAGGGAAGGGAATTGTTCTCAACGAACCTTCTGTCGTGGCTGTGAAAAAAGACAACAAAGGAACGAGTAAAGTCCTGGCTGTGGGCAACGAAGCCAAGCGTATGTTGGGGAGGACTCCAGGCAATATTGTGGCCATCAGGCCCATGAAGGATGGAGTGATAGCTGATTTTGAGATCACGGAATCCATGCTCCGCTACTTCATCGCCCAAGTGCACAACAGTCGACGTCTGGTCAGGCCCAGGATCATAATCTGCGTGCCAACAGGTATCACACAGGTGGAAAAAAGGGCGGTCAAGGAATCAGCCCAGAGCGCAGGGGCCAGGGAGGTCTACCTTATTGAAGAGCCCATGGCAGCAGCCATCGGGGCCAATCTGCCCATAACCGAACCTACGGCCAATATGATCGTGGATATCGGCGGAGGTACCACCGAGGTTGCGGTTATCTCCCTGGCCGGTATTGTGTACAGCAAGTCTGTGCGGGTGGGCGGAGATAAGATGGATGAATCCATCATGCATCATATCAAGCGGAAGTACAACCTGCTCATTGGTTTAGGTAACGCTGAACGTATCAAACATACCATTGGGGCCGCCTTCCCCGGTGAATATGACAATCAGGAACTGGAGGTCAAAGGTCGAGACTTGGTCTCTGGAATTCCCCAACACTTAAAAGTGAATTCGGAAGAAATTCGCAATGCCATTTCCGAGGAA
>CAZUER010000093.1:0-16223 GCA_964619345.1 uncultured Desulfohalobiaceae bacterium | reverse complement strand
ACCTGAAACCTGAAACCTCTGGTAAAACCGTCAAATCAGATTCTACGTTTCATCCCGGATCAAACTGGCGGCCGCCGCCAGTGGCGGCGGCTGAAACCTGAACACTCCTGGAACCTCAGACCTGAGAATAAAATTAAAATAGGTTTCAGCCCAGTCTCTGGCTGCGCTGAAACCTGAAAGCTTCTAAGGCCTTGTATATGAATACGAATTTACTTTGTGGCTGTTATCCCTTTCCTTGACTGAGAAGCGAAATCAGAGTATTCAGGCCTCTTCTTTAAGCTTTCACTGATTGCATGCTTTGTCTTGGATCAGGTTTTTATTCTCAAAAATATCCCATCCTGAAGGAGGAATTGTATATGAAACGCACATATCAACCCAGTAATGTGAGCAGAAAAAGGACCCATGGCTTTCTGGTCCGCTCCCGAACCAAAGGTGGCCGGGCGGTTTTGCGCAGAAGAAGGGCCAAGGGCCGGAAGCGTTTGGCAGTATAGGCCTTTTTGCCGGGTATGAGAAGACCGTCATCAAGGCACGAGGGAAAATGAGGCCCAAAATGCTCACCGATTATTCTTTCCTGCGCCCACCCCTTCCTGACCCAGGTGGGGTGGGCGCAGTTTCCAGATTTTCTGGACTGAGCATCTGCACACCAAAGGCAGGATGGACAAACCGATGATTGTTCAATGAATGGCAGGTTCAAAGCCCGGATTCACCTATCCCAGGTCCCGCCGTCTCACACACCGCAGGCAGTATCTGGCGTGTTATCAAACAGGAAAGCGATTACACTCATCACGTTTCCTTCTTTTTGTCCGGAAGCGGGAGAATGACGGTTGCGGTCCACGATTTGGGACAGCGGTGAGCAAAAAAATCGGCAAAGCTGTGCAACGCAATCGAGTCAAACGATTGTTGCGCGAATTTTTCCGATACCATCAATATGCACTCAGTGCCGATTTGGATATTGTTGTGGTCCCCAAGCGGCATATTCGGGTCAAAGAATTGAACTATTCTTTAGTTGAACAGGAACTTCAACCAGTTTTGGATAAGGTAAGAAAAAGTGTGTGCTGAGTTTCGGATCCCATTGTCAATCCGCAGCTTGCTCATTGCCATGGTACGCCTCTACCAGGTTCTGGTATCCCCTTTTTTTCCATCCAGGTGCCGCTTCCTTCCTTCCTGTTCCGAGTATGCAATAGAAGCCATCTCCAAGCATGGAGTGTTGCGGGGGATGGGACTCTCCGGATGGCGTATTCTGAGGTGTCATCCATTGGCCAAAAGCGGCTACGATCCGGTGCCTGAGGTCAGGTCCAAGCATTCTCAGCAATCTCATCTGAGACCCGAAACAACCATTAATACCTGATTCTTGAGGAACAAAGGCGGAGCCATGACAGACAATTGGAGAATTTTTCTAGCTTTGGGTTTGACCATGCTGGTATTGGTGGGATGGAATCTGCTTTTTCCGCCCCAGCAGATTCCCAATCAGACCCAGAACACCACCCAAGAAAGCACTCAAGACACAGGGCCGGATCAAGTTCAGAAGGCCCAATCGCAACCCAGATCTCAAGCCAGTCCAACGGGTTCCTCCTTCCAGTCGGAAGAAGAGGCAGCGTTTACTATGGCTGAGTCAAAATCCATTCAGGTTGAAACCCCACTGTATAGAGCCGTTTTCAGTTCCCAGGGGGGTGTCCTGGAACATTTCTATCTCAAAAAACACAAAGAGACTATCGAACCGAATGCACCGCCTATTGACTTGATAACCGAACGGGCGTTGAATAAAGCCCCCATGGGTATCCTGTGGAACAGGTCTCCGGCCTGGCGGGAGGCAGAATGGTCGGTACAGGGAGAAGACGCCACCCTTTCCGGTAATGAAACAGCTCAAATCCGATTTCGGGGGGTCTTGAATGGAATCGTGTTTGAGCGGACCCTTCTCTTTGAGGCCGGAAGCTATGCCATCAATGAGGATTTGCGGATAGAAAACCAAAGCGAGAACATGATCAGCGGGGTATTGAGCCTGACCATGGCCAGTAGTGGGTTGGTGGCCAAAGAAAGCAGGTATAACAAGAACAGTATCGCCTACTATGCCGACCAAAGCCTGCATAAAGAAGACGATACGGACGATCTGCGCTTGGGTATTGAATCGCCGGATACGGTGAACTGGGCCGGTATAGACAGCAGCTATTTCCTGATGGCCGTTGTTCCTACGTCCCAAAACTTGTTTTTCAAAGGCAAATTTGAAGGTTCCGTTTACCGGGTGGCTTTGGAGCAAAACACCAACCTCCAGCCCGGTCAGAGCGAGGAAGTGACAGCCAGCTATTTCCTGGGCCCCAAAAAACAGGACTATCTGGCCATGGTGGGGAATGATCTTATCGGGGCATTGCATTATGGATGGTTGAACATTATTGCCCGCCCCCTTGTGCAGGTCCTGAAGTTCTTTTACTCCTATGTTGGCAACTATGGAGTGGCCATTATCCTGCTTACTTTTGTGATCAAAATCATCTTCTGGCCCTTGTCCCATAAGAGCTTTAAGTCCATGGAAAAGATGAAAAAGATCCAACCCATGATGAAGCAGCTCAAGGAGAAACACAAAGACGACCGGCAGAAGATGAACCAGGAGTTGATGCAACTGTATAAGACCTATAAGGTGAACCCGGCTGGCGGCTGTTTGCCCATGCTTCTACAGATACCTGTGTTTATTGGTCTTTATGAGGCTTTAATGGGCGCGGTGGAATTACGTCATGCCTCTTTTATCTCCCATTTTCCCTTCACTGATATGGTTTGGCTGGCCGATCTGTCGGCCAAGGATCCTTTTTATATTACCCCGGTGGTCATGGGGCTGAGTATGTTTTTGCAGCAAAAGCTGTCTCCCACCGCAGGTGATCCGACTCAGGCCAAAATTATGCTTATCATGCCCATTTTCTTAACCTTTATCTTTCTCAATTTTCCATCTGGGCTTGTGGTTTATTTTTTCACCAACAACATGCTAAGCATTTTTCAGCAATGGAGTTTGTTGCGCAAGGCCTGATGAGAACAAGGTGGGATGATCCAATTCGGCCAGGCCAGGGCTCCCTAATACTGTCGGTTGGGGAGTCGAAGGCTGATTGCACCGGGGGTGGACCCCAAGAACTTTCATAAGATTTTGAGGCTGAACGCATATGGAGTGGATATGCAGGACATGAAACGATTTGAAGCAAAAACAGTGGAAGGGGCTATTGAAAAGGCCTGTGCCTATTTTAAAAAGAACAAAGACGAGCTGGAAATCGAAGTTGTGGACGAAGGATCGAGTGGCATTTTCGGTCTGGGGGGCAGAAATGCGGCTGTTGAGGCCCAACCGGCCAGCGGGAACCGGGAATTGGAAGACCTGGTGCGGACAGTGGTAGGCAACTTATTGGCCCCATTGACTCCTGAACCGCATTTGGACGTCCAATTTGATCAGGAGCGGATCAATGTAACGATAGAAGATGAAGAAAATTCCGGGCTCATTATCGGCAAAGAGGGACAGACTATCACCGCCTTTGAATATATGGTCAATCGGATTGTGGCCAAGCGCTGGCAGGATCGGGTCTATGTCCAGCTGGACACCGGGGGGTACCGGCAACGTCAGGACGACCAAGTCCGCCAAAAGGCGGTGTACCTGGCCCAAAAGGTCAAAGAATCCGGAAAGGCCCAGAGCACCAAGCCCATGAGCTCCTATCATCGTCGCCTCGTCCATTTGGCCTTACAAGATGATACGGACATCATTACCCGGAGCAAAGGAGACGGACCCATGAAGCGGGTGCTTATTGCTCTGAAGCGACGTAAAGAGCAGCCGGAAACGACGCAGTAAGATCAGAAGAATGGGCTCACGTTTCATCCTGGATCAATCCGTTCAACCTCCATGAATCGTGGAGGGCAACAGGCTTGACAGGAATCGCAGCATGCAAGGGCACAGCCGGGAGTGGACCGTCTGTGCCTTTTTTGTAAGGAAGACTCAAAAATGCATACCAGGGACACTATCGCTGCCATAGCCACTCCATTGGGCCGGGGGGGCATCGGTATTGTGCGCCTGAGCGGATCAGAAAGCCGACGGATCGGAGAGTCCTTGTTCCTTTCGGCCAGGCGGGGTTTTTCCGGTTTTGCCTCCCATGTCCTGCACCACGGATGGATTGTGGATTCCGAGGGGAATAAAGTGGACGAGGTCCTGCTCAGCTTGATGCCGGCCCCGGCCTCGTACACCGGGGAGGACGTGGTGGAAATCAACTGCCACGGAGGTCCGGCTGTGGTTCAGACCGTTTTGGAGCTGGTCCTGAACCAGGGGGCCAGATTGGCCGGTCCAGGGGAATTTACTTTGCGGGCCTTTGTCAATGGGCGTATGGATCTGAGTCAGGCCGAGGCTGTGGCGGAAATGGTGGATTCCGACTCTCAGATCGGGATGAGTATGGCCGGAGTCAAGCTGGAGGGCAGACTCAAAGAAGTCATCATGGATTTGCGGAGCAGATTGCAGGACCTGCTGGCTCTGATGATGACTGGGATGGATTTTCCGGAGGAAACGGGAGCCGAGGATGACGAAGAGGACCGGCACAAAGAGGCTTTGGCCTCGGGTTTGGAACAGTCCAAAGAGGCGGTGGGACGGCTGTTGGAAGCAGCCAAACGCTATAGATGCTATCGAGAAGGGGCCCTGGTGGTTCTCTCCGGGCGGGTGAACGCCGGAAAATCCAGTCTACTCAATGCCTTGCTGGGCAGAAACAGGGCCATTGTCACCTCCATACCCGGAACGACCCGGGATTATCTGGAAGAAGGCTTGAATCTCAGTGGCTTGCCGGTCAGACTGGTGGATACAGCCGGTCTGCGCCAGACCCTGGACGAGGTAGAGCGGGCCGGCTTGGAGCAGGGTGAGGACTTGGTACGCAGTGCGGATCTGGTCTGCCTGGTCTTTGACCGCTCTGAGGAGTTGGACCAGGAAGTGCGGGAATTGGCCCTGGGTCTGGGACCGCAAAAGCTGTTGGCTGTATCTAACAAGCAGGATTTGTCCCAGGCGCAGGGAGCCCCGGAAGACTGGTTTGCAGAACAGGGGTTTGCTTGGGTCGGGGTATCGGCCAGTACAGGACAGGGAATGGACAGATTGGTTCAGGCCATACGGGAGATGATTGTGGGCCGGGTGCCTGAGCCCAAGGGCCAGGAGTTGGTGCCCAACCTCCGGCAGCGGGATCTTCTGGATCGGGTGATGCAGGCCCTGGAAGAGGCCTCGCAGGCTCTGGCTTCCGGCATGCCCCCGGACGTCGTTCTCGTTTCCGTGCAGGAAGCGGTGAACAGACTCGGTGAAATTACCGGAGAGATCTCCACCGAAGACGTCCTGGACCGGATTTTCTCCCAATTCTGCATCGGAAAATAATGATAAATTTTGGGCCCGGTGTCCTGGGACACCGGGCCAAAAATTTATGTGAGCTCGAAATCGATCTCCAGACGCTTGAGGCTGACATTTACCAGCTGGACCCTGACTTTTTGACCCAAAGTAAAGCCTTGACCGGTGTGTTGTCCCAAGAGCTTATGTTCCTTGGGCAAAAACTGATAATAGTCGTCGGTGATGGTTGAGAGCCGGACCAAACCCTCGGCCATGACTTCGTTGAGTTCCACCCAGAATCCGAAATCGCTGATTCCGTTTATCAGTCCGGTAAACTCCTGTCCGATCTTATCCTGTAAAAAGAGAATGGTCATCCGTTTGAGGATTTCCCGTTCGGCCTGCATGGCGGTGCGTTCTGTCTGGCTGATATGCAGGCAGAGCTTGCGCAGCCCCTTGCGGCCGTGTCCGGGAGGGGCATTTGGATCCAGGGCGGAGCGAAGGCTGCGGTGGACGATGAGATCGGCATAGCGCCGGATGGGGGAGGTGAAGTGGGTATAACAGTCTGAGGCCAGTCCAAAGTGGCCCTGATTGTCCGGGCTGTAGGCGGCCTGCATCATTGTCCGCAGCAGGAGGCGGTTGACCAAAAATTCCAGATCACTGTCCGCTGCTAAGGTCAAAAGGGATTGCAGGCTCTTGATGTCAGTATCCGTGGGCAACTGATGGGCCAGGTGGGTAGAATGAAGCAGGGAAAACAGGGTCTTCAGCTTTTCCGGATCCGGTTCCGGGTGGATACGATAGACCGTGGGCCGGCCCTGATCCTGCAGAAATTCAGCCACTGCCTCGTTGGCCGCGATCATGAATTCTTCTATGATTTGGTGTCCGAAATGTCTGGCCCGGGGTTGGATGTCACTGGTCTCCCCTTGCAGGGTAAAGAGAAGCTCCGGCTCCGGGAGATCGAAATCCAAAGATCCGCGGGACTGGCGTTGGGAGAAAAGCTCTTGGGCCAGGGCCAGGGCCTTTTTGAGCATGGGCATCAAGGATTGGAGCTCATTTTGGGTTTGGGGGTCCTGGTCCAGAACAGCCCGTTTGACCTGGGTGTAGGTTAATCTGGCCTGGCTGCGGATGACCGCGGAATACATTTGGGTCTCCAGACGTTTGCCCTGGGCGGAGAAGATCATGTCTACGACCATGGCCAGCCGGGGTACTCGGGGATTTAAGCTGCAGAGCCCGGTGGATAGAGCGGGGGGGAACATAGGTTCCACGGATTGGGGGAAATAGTAGGAGTTGCCCCGGGTGCGCGCTTCCCGGTCCAGGGGGGAACCCACAGGCACATAGTGGCTGACATCGGCAATGGCCACCAGGAGATTGATGCCCTGATGTGTGTTTTGGACGCAGACAGCATCGTCAAAGTCTTTGGCTGTGGCCCCGTCAATGGTCACAAAAGGCAGGTCAGTAAGGTCGGTCCGTCCGGCCATATCTTCGGGGTTTGGGTCCTGGGGCAGGGCCTGGGCCTGTTCCAGAGCTTCAGGGGCAAAATCGGCCGGGACGTTATGATTGAGTTTGACCACGGCCTCCTGCACAGTGATTTCAGTTTCTGGTCCCAGGTGGCGGGTAGCTTCCCCCTGCCAAAGGTCCTGATCCAGTCGTTCATCCGGGGTGAGGACCACCACGTCACCGATTTGGGCAGGGGTGGACAGGGTGGCGACCTGGACCAGAAAATTGATGCGCATATTGGGATCCATGGGCTGGGCCCAATACAAATCGGGCTTCATTTGCTTGTGCAGGACCACAGGGACGTTTTGCATCCGACGCTGCAAAATGCGCACGATACGGCCTTCCGGGTTTCTTCCCTTGCGTTGGGGGAGCAGAGCTACTACCACCTTGTCTCCGGGCCAGGCCTCGCCCAGGTTGGAGGGAGCCACAAAGATGTCCTTACGTCGCTGGTCTTCGGTGATGACGAAGCCGGCTCCAGAGGAGATCATCTCCAGGGTTCCCCGGACCAGGGACATTTTCTCCGGCAAGCCAAAGGCTTTGCCCCGATCCAGGCTGATCAGCTTGCCCTTGGCCACCAAGGATTCCAGAATGGAGTGGATGCGATCCCGCTCCTCACTCCCTGGACGCAGCTCCTTGAAGATGTCTTTGAGCCGCACCGGGGACTGCCGTTTTTTGACTATGTCCAGGATCTGACCGGCGGTAATTTGAGAGCTTTTTTTCCGTTTTCGGGACATAGGTAAATGTGCTATCCTTATGTTTGTTGAATGTTTCAGGTATGGTAAATCTTGGAGAGCAATAAGGCAAGGGTCTGGGTTCAGAGGGTCGCCAGATTGATCTGAGGATGAAACTCTGGCCAGTCCTCCTCTTTTTCATGGCCCGGTCCGGCACTCATGAGCAGGATATATTTGTCTACAAATCTTCACCAATCTTCATAAAAAAGGCTGGGATGTACATGAATGTGACCAAGTTCGCCATTCCGGAAATCATATTTGGGCAGGACTGTCTGGCTTATGTCGGTCCATGTGCCCGCAGAAACGGAGCCAGGCGGGTTCTCCTGGTCAGTGATCAGGGGCTGGAAGAGGCCGGCTGGGTGGAAAAGGTGATCGACGCCCTGGACGAAGAAGGGCTCAGTTGGGTCTATTTCAATGCTGTTGATTCCAATCCCCGCGACTATCAAATCCGGCAGGGGGCGGATTTCTATCTTCGCCAGCGGGCCGATGTTATCGTGGCCCTGGGTGGAGGAAGCCCTATGGACACGGCCAAGGGCATAGCCTTAATCGCCAGCAACGGCGGGGAAATCAGGGACTATGAGGGGGCCAACCGCATTCAGAAGCCCCTGCCTCCCATGCTGTGTATTCCCACCACGGCCGGAAGCGGGGCGGACATCTCTCAATTCGCCATTATCACAGATATGGACCGGCAGGTGAAGATGGCCATCATCAGCCGGACCCTGGTTCCGAACATTACCCTCATCGACCCGACTTTTTTACAAACCAAGCCGGAATGGTTGATTATCGCTTCAGCCATAGACGCATTGTCTCATGCCGTTGAAGCCTATGTCTCCAATATCTCCTCTCCGTTTACTGAAATGAATTCACTCAAGGCCATTGAAATGATTATGGCCAACCTGGAGACAGCGGTCAGCACCAGGTCCACGCGCAGTCTGTCCAGGTTGAGTACAGCAAGTACAGTGGCCGGGATGGCCTTTAGTAATGCCGGTCTGGGGGTGGACCATGCCATAGCCCATTCCCTGGGCGGTAAACACGACGTTATGCACGGTCTGGTCCATCCCACTCTGTTGCCTGCGGTTATGCGCTTTAACCTCCCGGCTTGTGAACAGAAGATGGCAGTCATTGGAGAGTTGATCACCGGGCGACGGGGCAGCAGCGAAGAAGAAACAGCCAGGCAGGGGGTTGAAGCGCTGGAAAATTTTTTCCAGCGCTTTACCATCCCTCTGCGTTTGCGGGATTTGATCTCCGATTCCGCCGGCTTGCCCGTGGTCTGCCAACTGGCTGTTCAAGACGCCTGTGTGTTGACCAACCCCAGACCGGTAACTTGGGAAGACTGTTTACAGATATGTGAGGAAGTATGGTGAACAGGACTCAGACTACAATCAAGGATCTCATCGGGATAGAAGACATTAAGCTGGGTTTTTTTCAGGAAGCCCAAGCCAAGATGGAGGAGCTCAAAGCCTCCAACCGCAAGCTGGAGGAAAAGCGACAGGAGGTGGAGGCCATTTTGGATGCCATTGTCGATGTGCTCATTGTCTTATCGGACGACCTGCGAATACTCTCGGTGAATAATGTCTATCATCAGCTTTTTGCCGACTCGCAGCCGGAAGGCAAGTTTTGCCACCAAGTCTTCCACCGTCAGGATCAACCCTGCGTCCAGTGCCCTGTCATGACTGCTTTGCAAAAAAGGTCGGTGTGCAGAGGGCAAGGGATCAAGCAGGCCAGGGATATGAACCGTTCCTTTGATCTGGTGGCTTCACCCATGTCCCAAGGAAGGGGCGAGCCGAGCAAAGTCTTGCTTTTTATGCGCGATGTGACCCGGGAAAAGGAATACCAGCTGCAATTTATGCAGGCCGAAAAGATGGCCACAGTAGGTGTCCTGGCCGCCGGGGTGGCTCATGAAATAAACAACCCCTTGACCTCCATTCTGGGATTTACTGACGGCTTGAAGCGACGTCTGCCCCGTTTGGAGGACAAAGTGGAAACGGAAGTCCTGGAGGACATGCGAGAATATGTACAGACTATCCGCCAGGAAGGACAACGTTGTCAGGAGATAGTCCAAAATCTGCTGACGTTCAGCCGTCCCAAGAACTCCCCCTTTGGCCAGGTGAATCTGCGTCGGCTGGTCACCGACTGTTTAAAGATTATCCACTATCGGCTGAAGAAATGCCCCCAGGTCAGTGTGCAGCTGAATATGGATTCCGATTTGCCTTTTGTGCATGGAGACGAGGCCCAACTCAAGCAAGTGGTATTAAATTTGCTAACAAATGCTCTTGATGCCCTCTCTGGACAAGGGGTGCTCAGGATATTGGTGAAAAGAGAACCGGACAGCATGGTCAGCCTGGAAGTCGAAGACAGTGGACCCGGGATCTCCCCTGAATACCTGGAGCGGGTCTTTGATCCCTTTTTTACCACCAAACCGGTGGGAGAAGGGACCGGAATCGGGCTTTCCACCTGCTACAACATTGTTCAAGCTCATTCCGGAAGAATTTATGTCTGCAGCGAGCCGGAGAAAGGGAGCAGTTTCCGCATTCTTATCCCCATGCCGGAATGAAAGGGCTACAAACAGAAATCGGAGATCGTTGGGTGGAGCGGCTTCTGGCGCAAAAATATTTCAGATTTGCCAAAGGCACAGATGAACAATGAAAACTTTGTGCATAGTTTTATAGGTAGTTAGGTTATGAATACCCAGTGCCGTATACTGGTGGTTGACGATGAACACAATATCCGCCGTCTGTTTGTCAAAGAATTACAGACCAAGGGCAGGAAGGTGGACACGGCTTCCACCGGGGCCGAAGCCAGGCAGTGCTTCGCAGGTCAGACCTTTGAGGTTATTGTCCTGGATGTCTGTCTTCCCGACGCCGACGGCTTGACCCTTTTAGCCGAAGCCAGGGCCCAGCAGCCCGATGCCCAAGTCATCCTCATTACCGGCTACGGGACGATCCACAATGCTGTGGAGGCCATGAAGTTCGGAGCGTATGACTATGTGACCAAGCCATTTGAATTGGATCGCTTGGATTTCATCCTGGAAAAGGCCTTTCAGCGAGCCAGGCTGCAACGGGAAAATCGACGCCTGCGGAGCAGCCAGGACCGGGAAAGACAGGTGGAGCTGGTCGGGCACAGCCCGGCTGTTTCCAATATTCGCCGCCTTCTGCACAAAGTGGGGCCGGCCCGGGTCCCTGTCTTGATCACCGGACCCAGCGGGGCGGGCAAGGACGTGGTGGCCAGGGCGTTACACGAAGCCAGCCAGCGCAAAGATCAGCCTTTGGTTGTCAAGAATTGTGCCACCCTGCAGCGCGAGCTGATGCGCAGCGAGTTGTTCGGACATGTGAAAGGGGCTTTTACCGGGGCGGACCGGGAGCAACAAGGCCTGGTGGAACTGGCCCATAAAGGAACTCTTTTTCTGGATGAGATTGGGGAGTTGTCTCCGGAGGTCCAAGGAGCCTTGCTGCGGCTATTGGAGAACCAAACCTTTCGCAAGGTGGGGGCCAAGGTGGAACAAAAGGTGGATGTCCGTTTTATCTGCGCCACCAACCGGGATTTGGCTCAGGAAGTGAAAGCTGGACGCTTTGCCGAGGCCTTGTTGCACCGCATTAATGTCTTTGAACTGTCTCTCCCCTCTCTGCGGGACAGAAAGGAAGATATTCCGCTTTTGGTGGAATATTTTTTGTCTCTGTTTAGTCCGGAGGCCAAGGTCCGGGTTGCGGACCGGGTCATGACCTGTCTGCAAAACTACCATTGGCCGGGTAATGTCCGGGAGCTGCGAAATGTCCTGGAACGCAGCTTGATCCTGGCCGAAGGAGACTGCATCACCGAACACGATCTGCCAGCCGAGATATCGGCCCTGGCTGATACCCAAAATCATTGCCTGAGTGAGAACGGTCTATCCTTACACGATGTAGAAAAACGCCATATTCTCAAGGTATTAAAGCTTTGTAACGGACATCGGGGTCAAGCCGCAACCAAATTGGGTATTACCCGTAAAACCTTGTATAGAAAGCTGCAAAAACTCCTTTGAGTCATTTTGACTCAAAGGAGTTTTTGCTGAGTCAAAAGAACCCATGGGCTATCTTCCTGTATTATCTGTAGAAAGTTCCTAAGGGCTTGGCATGAAACCACACCAGAGGATATTTTGTCCCATTGCCCTCACCTTGTCCTCCCTTTCCTGAATTATCCTCCTGGAATTTCATGATAAATTCTTTTGGCCTCATATTTGCTGCATAGAGCGCAGATATTATGAGGCAAAAATCAATTATTGAACAACTTATCCTGGAGGTAGCTTATGGCAGTCCGCGAACAAGTCAATGGTTTTTTCATTCCCAGTGTTACTTTGATCGGTATCGGGGCGCACAAGGAAGTGCCGGAAAAAATGAAGGCCTTGGGGGGCAAGAAGGTCTGTTTGGTGACGGACAAGGGTATTACCGAGGCCGGGATCACCAAGCAAATGACTGGTTTGTTAGAAAAAGGCGGCCTGCAGGTGGCGGTTTTCGATGAAACCATTCCCAACCCCACAGATAAGAACGTCCACGATGGGGTGGAGTTCTACAAAAAAAACAACTGTGATTCTCTGATCACCCTGGGGGGCGGCAGCTCCCACGACTGCGGCAAGGGCGTGGGTCTGGTCATCAGCAATGGAGGCAAAATCCACGATTTTGAAGGCATTGACAAATCCACCAAGCCCATGCCCCCCTATCTGGCCATTAATACTACGGCCGGGACAGCCAGTGAAATGACCAGGTTCTGCATTATCACCGACACCTCCCGCAAAGTGAAAATGGCCATAGTTGATTGGAGAGTGACTCCAAACATGGCTATTGACGATCCCCTGCTGATGATGGGCATGCCTCCGGGACTGACCGCTGCCACTGGCATGGATGCCCTGACCCATGCCGTTGAAGCCTATGTCTCCCTGGCCGCTACGCCTATGACCGACGCCTGCGCTTTAAAGGCCATCGAAATGGTCGCATCCTCTCTGCGGGCGGCGGTGGCCAATGGCCAGGATGTCCAAGCCAGAGAAGATATGTGTTATGCCCAATATCTGGCCGGTATGGCCTTTAACAATGCCAGCTTGGGACATGTGCACGCCATGGCCCATCAGCTCGGCGGATTCTACGACCTCCCCCACGGTGTGTGCAACGCCATCCTGCTGCCCCATGTGGAGCGCTTCAACCTGATTGCCAAGATGGACCGCTTTGTGGATATGGCCAAGGCCATGGGCGAAAATGTTGATGGGCTGTCCAAGCGGGATGCAGCTGATAAGGCCCTGGCAGCGATTGAAAAGCTCTCTGCTGATATCGGTATCCCCAGAGGCCTGTCCGAGCTGGGTGTAGTAGAAGCAGACATCGCTACTATGACCGCCAACGCCCAAAAGGATGCCTGCGGGTTCACCAACCCCAGATGCCCCACAGACGAAGACGTTATGGCCATTTACAAAGCCGCTTTGTAAATCCGAGATCAGGGTGTTTGATTCAAGCAGGGAGGCTCTTCACCAGGGGCCTCCCTGTATTTTGTGTATGACCTGTTATTGCAAATTTGACAGAACAAAGTCCCCCTTGCTCCCAGCATGTAAACTGCTTACTATATGAGTTTGCTTAGAAGAGCAAAAGTCCCTTCACCAGCTGCAAGTTTCGCAAGTTTTATCGACAAATGTAAATCGAGCCGACAAGGAGGCGTGCATGGACAAGATCTTACGCATTGATGTGAGCGGCGGCCAACCTTCATATAAGGAGGAAGGTTTGGGAGATTATGCCGGATTGGGTGGCCGAGCCATGACTTCGGCTGTAATCAACACCGAAGTCCCGGCTGATTGTCATCCTTTGGGACCGGAAAATAAACTCGTCATTGCTCCGGGTCTGCTCAGCGGAACCGCAGCGGTGAGTTCCGGACGCCTCTCCGTGGGCTGCAAAAGCCCCCTGACCGGCGGGATCAAAGAGGCCAACTCCGGGGGCCAGGGAGCCCTGGTCTTGGCCAGGTTGGGGTATGCAGCTATTATTCTGGAAGGCGAGCGATCCGGGGATGACCTCTATGTCGTGCGTATTTCCCAGGATGGGGTCAAGGTGGAAAAAGACAACTCAGTAAAGATGTTAACCAACTATCAGCTCATGGATAAGTTCAAGGATGAATATTTGAAGGACGGGTCCATGATCTGTATTGGCACAGCCGGTGAGATGCGATTGGCCAACTCCACGGTGGCAGTAACCGATCCCGAGGGCAGGCCGACCAGGCATGCCGGTCGGGGCGGTGTGGGCGCAGTTATGGGCTCTAAAGGGATCAAGGCCATTATCCTGGACGGAACAGGGACCAAGATGGTGCAGCCTCAAGACCCGGAAGCATTCAAGGCGGCCAATAAGGCATTCACCCAGGGCTTGAAGGATCACGCCGTCACAGGGCAGGGCCTGCCGGCCTACGGCACCAATGTTCTGACCAATGTGCTCAATGAGGCCGGGGCCTACCCCACATACAACTTCAGGACCGGCCGGTACAAAGACAGCGAAAAAATCAGCGGGGAAAGCCAAGCCGAGCTTGAGGCCAGCCGGGGTGGGCGGACCTCACATGCCTGCCATCGAGGTTGTGCTATTGCCTGTTCAGGGGATTTCAACGACAAAGACGGCAATTTTGTGACCAAACAGCCTGAGTATGAAACTGTCTGGGCCCACGGCGGCAACTGCGGAATCTGCGATCTGGACGCCATTGCCATGTTGGACAAGCTTGATGACGATTACGGCCTGGACACCATCGAGATGGGTGTGACCATTGGGGTGGCCATGGAGGCCGGTCTTCTTGAGTTCGGTGATGACCAAAAGGCCATTGAGCTGGTGAAAGAAGTGGGCAAAGGCACCCCTCTTGGCAGGATCCTGGGCAGTGGTGCAGCCGTGACCGCCAAGGCATTCGGTGTGGAACACGCACCGGTGGTCAAGGGCCAGGCTCTGCCAGCTTATGATCCCCGGGCGGTCAAAGGTATTGGAGTAACCTATGCTACCTCACCTATGGGCGGCGATCACACCGCCGGATATGCGGTGACTGCCAATATCTTGAAGGTGGGTGGCGAAGTTGATCCTTTAAAGGCCGAAGGTCAGGTGGACTTGTCCAGAAACCTGCAAATTGCCACTGCGGCCGTGGATGCTACCGGCATGTGCCTGTTTGTGGCCTTCGCCGTTTTGGATCAACCGGAGACCTTCCAGGCCTTGATCGATTTGATCAATGCCTGCTATGGACTGAACTTGACTGCTGACGACGTCACTGCCCTTGGTAAATCCATTCTGAAGAACGAGCGGGATTTTAATGCCCGGGCCGGGTTCTCGGCAGCTCACGATCGTCTGCCTCGCTATTTTACGCGCGAGGCCCTGGAACCGCACAATGTGACTTTTGATGTCCCGGATGAACAGCTGGACTCTGTCTTCAACTGGTAGCCCTTTTTGATTCATGATGGAAGAGCCAGAGGGCGGCCGGCGGCAGTCGGCCGCCCTCTTTTATGGAGGGAGTATGCAGGTGCGAATAGTTATTGCCGGCCAGGAGCCGCAGATGTTTCATCCTCTGCTCCGAGAAGGAGTAGAGGTCAGCGTAGGACTGGGAAGGACGGTATACCAGGTCCTGGAGGAGGACCTGCATGTCCCGGAGAAGATCATCGAGCAAGACATTCAGAGCCTGTTTTTGGATAATCATCCGGTTGATAATTTGCAGACTCCAATTCACAGTTCAGGAAGCGTCCTGACTCTGTCTGCAGCAATGCCCGGTCTGGTCGGAGCCTGCATGCGCAGGGGGGGTGTTTATGCCGGGCTGCGTGAAGGCATTTCCTGGACTGATGAAAAAAAAGGCCAAAGCAGTCCGAAAAAGGGTTGTATCCGCATTAAGCTTTTTAACTTTATGGCTCCCAGAATCGGCCCCATCCTCCTGTCTCACGGCGTGCAAGTTGGCGGGGAGCGTCTGGCTCAGGTCCTGAAAGGGCTCTCGGCGGTGGAGCAGGAAAAGATCAGTTCAGTTCATGTGGATGAAGAGGCTGTAGAGGTTGACAATCCACAGATCCTGGAAAAGCTGGCTGCGCAAGAGTCCGTCTGGCTGCAGGTGATATCTCGTATGTAACTAGATCCTTTTTAGTCCGTCATGCCCGCGAAAGTCCAGAACACTAAGAATGGCTTTTTTTGCCCTTCTGGGAGCAAACAATATTTCAGATTTGCCGGAGGCAAAGCTGAAAGCTAAATGTGCACACTGGACCATCCTTTAGTGGTCATGATTCTGTTTCCCCGGGTGACCAAAGCGGCCTGCACACCGGGCAAGGAATCGGCCAGTTGCAGACCTTTATCCGGGGGCATGAGGAAAAGGGCAGTGGCCAACCCGTCGGCCTGCATGGCTGTGGGAGCGACGACGGTTGTGCTGACCGTGCGGATCGGGGAATAGCCGGATGTATTTATCAGGTGGTGGTGCCGAGCCCAGGGGTCGAAAAACTGCTCGTAGCTCCCAGAGGTGGCAATTGCGGCCTGCCGTAAGCCGAGTCGGCCGATGTGGCCCTCCTTCCGCATGGGGTCTTGGATGCCGATCCGCCACAGGTCGTCCCCTTTCCCGCCTATAACCCGGATGTCACCTCCAGCATTGACCAGGGCTGACTCTATTCCATGCCGGGCCAGGGAAGTCACGGCACGGTCCACGATGTAGCCTTTGGCAATCCCGTCCAGAGTGATTCCCATCCCCGGCCTGTC
>CAZUER010000092.1:0-16309 GCA_964619345.1 uncultured Desulfohalobiaceae bacterium | reverse complement strand
GCCTCTTGGATACAGTAAAAACTCAGGACTGCTCCACTTTACGGACCTGTTGGTGGAGTGGAACGGGTGTGCGGAGACTTTTCCCGATCAGGAGCCGGCCCATTGCTGGGCCCAGTCGTCCGGGGGATACGGGGACGGACTGGGCACAGGGCCGACCAATGGGACGTGGATATTTGAGGATTCGGTCTTTCGGTACAACACTTCAGATGGCCTGGATCTTTTGTATCTCAGAGGCAATGATCAAGAGCCTCCTCAGGTGACCCTGCGCCGACCATCATACTCTTTGCCTACCTGTCCTCCATCCTTTTCCCCTCGCACATGAGATTACCACCAGAGTCTGCTGGGAAAACCTGCTTTACAGCCATTGCCAGAGGGGACAGCCGATTCAATCATATTGCTCGGGAGTTTTAAGGGATTCTAAAACCTCAGAATCTGCCAAATCCTTGGTTCTCCCTGTAGCCCGTTTGTTGCGAATAAGATCCTCGATCGACGGAATATGCACTTCGATTCCCTCAATGTTCACAGAAAGAGACCGTGCATACGCCTCCTCAAAATGAAGCCCAGATGCAGCAGTAATGATGTCGATTCGTCTTGGAGCAACACCGATCTGAAAAACGGTCCCATCCTTTTGCAGGTCTTCCTTGGAAAGATTGTTCAGATGAGCGCCAAAACGGCGCAATGCCCTCAGGACAGCATCAGCGTTCTGGGGCGATGGCATGACCCAAATGTCAATATCCATTGTAGCCCGGGGATAACCGTGAGCAGCCAGAGCATAGGCGCCAACGAGAAGAAATCTAACTTTCTCCTCGAACAAGGAATGTAACATGTCTTTGTAATCTTCGTTCAGCATCGTGCTTTTTGCTCAAGGATGCAATTTCTCGAGTCAACTGCCAGACGAGACCAATTCGCTCTGCTGGTGTGCCAGGAACGAAATCCTCGTTCCGCTGGTCAGACATTCGATATTTGGCTGTGTACTTTCTGTTCATTTTTTTAATATACCACTTTTACCATACAATATCAATTGCGATCTGGCCTTGAAAGAGGTGACGAATGGCCTGGTGCAAGACGTGATTATAGACCAAGAAGATATATCGCCGTTTGCTCTCAATGTAGCGTTTGGTCCGGAGCAAAGCCAGGATAGACTTGCCGGTGCCCGGTCCGCCAACGATTCTGATCACCTCCTCCGAATCATTTCCCGGACTGTTCACTTCCAAACCTACTGGATAGATCTCCAACTCCGGACTTGAAATCGGTGCCAGCAAAGGTTGCAGCTGCTCCGGATCATCCACCGACCTATTTAGCCACAGATCAAAATCCGCTTCCCCAATAATCACCGGCATCCGGTCGTGCAGCTCTGTCACGGCCTCGTTGGCCCGGGTGGTGACGATGGTGCAGGAATCGATTTTCTGACCCGCCTCCTGATCAACCCAGTGCTCCCAGAGACCGGCAGAGGCGAACAAGCCTTCGTCCTTTGTCCTTATGCAGTAGGGTTGTTTTTTCTTCCCCCCTGTCCTTTTCCACTCAAAAAAGCAGCTGGCCGGGATCAGACAGCGGTGCCTCTTGGCCGCAGCCTTATAAGCCGGCTTTGTGAAGATGGTTTCGGCCCGGTTGTTGATCATTCTGTAGCCGATTTTTCTTCCTTGACCCAGTGGGGCATCAGTCCCCAACGCAGCCCCAGGCCGCCTTTCGCTTCCCTTCCCTGATTTGGCACAGCCAGGTATTCCTGGGACAGAGCAATGTTGTACCTGGAAACGAAGGGCAGGGGCTCCTGGAGCTGAAAGTTACCAGCTACCTGTTTGGGAGAGGCCCCAAAGGCCGAATCGTCCACACATGGTTGGGATTGAAAGGACTGCTGATGATAATCTTCATTTTTGAATTGAGTTTGCTAGAGAAAGACTTATAGCCGTTTAAGCATGCCTTTAATCGCCGTATTTAGCCCCTCGATAATTATATGATAGCGTAAAAATATATAGGTGCTATAGATTGTTAGAATTATTCCTAATACAATCAATAAAGACAAGATAACCCAGCAAGGTGCACATGAAAGCTCCTTGGTTGCTATCGTTTGTCCCACGATTGCGGAGAGATAAACAGTCACAAAAAGTGTGAATATTTTATGGTGAAATTCACGGTAGTAACGACGTTCAGTGTAAAGCCCTGTAAGTGATATCGAAATCATAATATCTCCAACCACATCATTGACCAGGCAAAAGCCTTTGCCCTGATCGGCATGGGCATGATGCATTCCACCGCCCAGGTAAAAACAAAAACCGGTCTTCAAAAGGCCATACGGCAGCACTGCACAGTGCCGGAGACCCTGGCCAGGGCCCTGGAAAACACTTCAGACAAAGGACGGCTGGCCTGAGCCGGATCGTAGCGGTGGTAGGAACCATCCGGATGAATCAGCTCATAGGTCTTTTAACTTCTGCCTCTACCCGGGGAGAAAAAAGACGCTCTACATACTCAGGGGTGTGGGCCCGGAAGATATCATCCCGGCTGATCTCCATGGGCCCGGTGGGTACTATAAGTTCATCCACTCTGGCCCTCAGCTCCGGGTGGCCTTTTATCTCCTGCAGGGTCTTTCCGGCCTTGCTGTGATGGACCGGGATAAGAATACCGAACTGGTCCAGGCTCACAGTATCCTGCTGGTCGAACAGAATCATGGATACACTCTTAAAAATTTGCCGAGATTTCCCAGTCTCATCGCTCAATAATAATAAGGAATCCCCTCACTGCCGACCCGAAGAGGCAGCCACGCGGCAAAGATCATTTTGGACCCGAAGGGACAGCTGACTGACCAGACTGCTCATGGCCTGAGCAAATTGGGAGGGTTCGTTGGAGGCAAACGGGGGGCTTTCAAGGGTGTATGTCTTATGCATCACAAGATCCGGCTGCAGCTTGGTAGGCAGCAGGCTGACGGCAATCTTGAGCACAGCCCTGCTCTCCTCCCCGCTTTGTCGGCAGCAGAACTCATGCACCCGGCCGCTAAGTTCAAAGTCGGCATCCAGGCTGGGCGTACCCAAAAAAACCATGGAGAAAAGGCTGGACTGACTCAAGTCGCGCTGCAGGACTTCAGCCACCATTACCCCGGGAAGATCCGCCCACTGACTGGCCCTGGAGAAGACGATCTTCCCCGGAGAATCACGCACCGCCATCCCGGTCCGATTGAAGGGAGAAGAGGTCGTGAACTCCCAGACCCGCAGACTGCCGCTTATGCTCTGCCGGCAGGAGGGTTCGGCCAGCTCGGTATCCAGTGAATAAAAGACCGTCTGCGGGCTTTCGGGCCGCAGGGCCGACATGCACCCACTCACCGCCAAGCATAGCAAAAGAATGCATCCCAACCTGGCCATAGTCATCACTCCTGAAAGGGGTCTCTGGTTCCAGGCCGGCTGAATATCCTGCCCGGTTCGGTCCGTAGGGTACGGGCCAAATCCTGAATTTCTGACAAAACCTGATTGAGACGGATCATTCCCTGCTGGAAATGGCGCAAGGATTCGTCAATCCGGGTTTGAGTGCTTTTAACCGACTTGTCTACAGTATGCAGAGTCTGGTTCAAACTTTGCAGAGTATGGGGCACGGCATCCGGCTCCAGCTCGGACAAACCTTGCTCCACGGACGCGGTGATCCGCCGCATGGTTTGGCTGCTGGCGGCCAAATTCCTGAGGGTCGAATCCAGATTCCCATCAGTTAAAGAGGTAGCGGCCTGCTCCAATCCTTTTGATACCCGGCTTACATCGGCAAAGGCTGTTTCCATAGACTTCAGGGCGGAATCGATGTCCTCTCGATCCAGGGCTTTTCGGGCTGTCCGGGCCGTTGCCGTCCATTCAGCCACCAGGCCGGGGATATCCAAATATTTAGCCTGGTTGTACAGATCGCCCAGGACCTTTTCCACCTGTTCGATGCGGCCCGGCCCGGTAGGAATAACTGGGTAGGGTCCGGAAAAATCGATATCCGGGTTCAGTTCCTGCTTCTCCTCTTCTGACTGGACAATAGACAGTCTGCACTGCCCGGTGACCCCTTTCAGTTCACGCCGGACGACCATATTGTCATCCACCTGGAACTCGGAGTCCAGGATCATGACCACTTGGATCACGTCTTTTCCGCCCATGGAAACCAGATTCAAGCTCTCGACCCGGCCCACGTCCAGCCCCAGATAGGTAACCTTGGAACCGGCCCCCAGGCCTTGCACCGACGTATCGAAATAGGCCGCATAGGTGGCCGTGGACTGGAAATAGTCCTGGGCCCCGATCCAGAAAAGGCCTATGGTCAGAAGGCCCACCGAGGTTATGAAGAATACGCCAATTTTAAAATGGCTTATCCGTGTCATTATCCTCCTTAGGAAATACGCCGCTGAAAAAACCGGCGCACCCTGGGATCTTGGGAGTTGTTTCGGAGATCGTCCAGGCTGCCTGAGGCTATAATCCCTTGAGCCTCCTTGTCCAGTATCATACATCTGGAGGCGATATTTTCCAAGGTCATCACCTCGTGAGTGACCACCAAAAGGGTCACGTTCAGGCATTGATTCACTTCCAAAAGGATCTGATCAATGCCCATGGCCGTGGCCGGATCCAAACCGGAGGTCGGTTCATCGCAGAGCAGGACCGGAGGATCAAAGGCCATGGCCGCGGCCAGACCCGCCCTACGGAGCATGCCCCCGCTGAGCTCGGAGGGCATGGAGTGCATGCTGGGCATCAGATTGACCATCTCCAGCTCAAAGCGCACGATCTGCTCAATGAGCTCCTCGGGCAGGTCAGTGGACTCCCGAAGCCGAAAGGCCACATTCTCCCCCACAGTGAGCCAGTCCAGCAGGGAGCCGCTCTGAAAGAGGACCCCCAGCTGCTGCCTGATCTCGGCTATGGACTGCTCAGACCAATCCGGACCCAGGGTCTTGCCGCCGATGGTGATTGAGCCCTTCACAGGACGCAAGAGCCCGATCAAGGCCTTGAACAGGGTGGTTTTCCCGCATCCGCTGTGGCCCAGGATGGCCACAATCTCCCCTTTGCGCACCGAAAAGCTTACATCTTGCAGGATCAGATGGTCGCTGTTGTAACCGACGCTTAAGTCGTCGACCCGGACGATCTCATCGCCAAGGACATTGCTTCGGGCCCGCAGTGCAGGGCGCACTCCACAGGCATGCTTCTCATCCATCATCCTGGCTCCCGGCCGCCTGAATCAGGCCGGCCTCTGGGCGATAAAACAAGATAAATTCGAGCAAAGACAAAGGTTCAGCGACTGGCAGTGGGACTGTCCCCCACTTATCTTTTAAGAAAAAGACTGCTGCCCACAGATCACTCAGATAGACACAGATGGAAGAGTTTTTTATGTGCATACCAGGAATGAAGAACCTGTTATGCACATGGCTCCACCGCATTCGCGGTACTATGTAACTGCCGAGCTTTCCCCGCCCGAAGGGCTGATGTCTTATGCCTGAATGTTCTTATTCATTCAAGCATAAAAATATCCTTCTTCAATCTCTTATATCTGTGTCAATCTGTGTGATCTGTGGACATAAAACTCTTTTCTTTATTGGGTTGCGGGCAAATCTCGCTTTAGGTGCATGCAATGCTCAGCTTGCATCTCAATCATTATCCTTGAGTTGCCATTTTCCTTAGGCGATAAGCACAAGGAAAAATTAGTGCAGATTCGTGTCAATTCGTGGATAAACAATTTTTATCTTCATGCTTCTCATGTGATTTATGATGTATCTACTTTATCACGAACCCTTACCACCCCAAAGTGCTGAACAGGGCGGCGAAGACGGTATTCATTACAATAATGATGAATGTGCTGCTGACCACTGCGGCTGTGGTCCGAAACCCCAGACTGTCGGCTGTATCTCCGGTCCGCAGTCCGTGAAAGCATCCGGTTAAGCCGATGACTGACCCAAAGACCACTCCTTTGCTTAATATCATGACCACATCTTCCGGTCCCAGGGTGCTTTGCACCTGGTCCAGAAAAGCCACCGGGGCCAAATCCAGGACAAAATATCCGGCCAGCATGCCGCCCAGGATGCCCGAGGCGGAAGCCAGAACGGTCAACAAGGGGGTGACCAGGGCGATGGCCAGAACCCTGGGCAGAACCAGGAGCTTGACGATATCCATATTCATAACGGCCAGAACATCCAGCTCCTGCCGGACCTTCATGGAGGCTATCTTGGCCGCAAAGGAGGAGCCGGACCGGCCGGCCAGCAACAGAGCGGACAACACCGGAGACATTTGGGCGGTTATGGATCTGGCCACCATATCGGCCACGTAAATGGGAGCCCCGAAGTCGCCGATAATGCCTTTGCCTTGATAGACGACCACAACTCCGGTCAAGGCATTGATGATGCATATGAGCCAGGTGGCCTCCGCCCCCACTTGCTGGACGTGAAAGAGAACATCGGTCAAACGAAGCTCCCGGGGATGCCGAAGTATGGACATCACAGAAGCGACGACGCTGCCCAGGAACACGATCAAGCTGGAGATACTGGATATCTTGGCTTGAAACCACATCCCCAGCCTGATGACCGGTCCTGGACGGGCCCGCCCCGGTTCGGGCGACTCCCCATGTCCCGTGGATTGCTGATCATGCCCCACAAAGGGCTGAACGGTCTCCGGCAGGTTCTGCAACTGAAGGTCAACTCCCAGATTGGCGCACCTGCTCCCCAATTCCCGCAACAAGGCAATCCCGGCCGTATCAATGTACTCCACTTCCTCCAGGTCGCAGACCAGCCCGGTCAAGCCTGGCTCCCGCAACCGAGCGGAGATATCCTCCCAAAGCTCTGTGGTGCGCTCAAAATCCAGCCGCCCCTGGAAATGAAGGACCAATGTCCCATCCTGCCATCGTGGACTTGCAGGCATACCCTACATCTCTTGGATCCGGGTCTGGACTTCTGTGGTCAGAGTGGCCGCATCCTTATCCGGAGAGGGATACACCGGGGCTCCAAAGAACACTTCAGCCCGGCCCGGCCGGGGAAAACGATGGTGGATGGAGAAGAGCTCGAATAGACCGTGCAGACGTACGGGGACGATGGGCACGTCCAGCTCCCTGGCCATAAATCCCACTCCCCGCTGGAAATCACGCATTTTGCCGTCTGGAGTGCGTATGCCCTCGGGAAAAATGAGCGGGCAGTTACCAGCATCCACCAGCCGGCCTGTATAGCGCAGGGCTTGGCGCACTCCGGCCGTACGTTGGGGCAGGGGATAAATATTTATAAACAAAACCAATAGAATGTACTGCAGTCGGGATGACAGTTGCTGCAGCCGGGAATTTTGCTGAGGTGATACCAAAGGCCCGAAAAAGTCCTGGCGCACGGCCGGGGCCATCCGCAACCTCCAAAACAGGGGCAAAGCGGTGAGCAGGGCCGGGGTATCCATATGACTGCTGTGATTGGCGGCGAAAATGACCGGAGGCTGGATGTCTTGCAAATTTTCAAGTCCGCTTATCCGCAGGCGTAAAAAGATCCTGGTGGTTGCGGGCAAAACAGTGGCCTGAAAAGCGACCCGCAGCCAGCGGCACGGGAAATACCCCTTCCAGGCCGGCACACTCAAACCGGTCGATCTCGGCTCATCCTTGAACTCCGTACCGACAACTCCGGCCGGTTCAGGCTCGGGAATCTCCGGCTCCCGTGTGGAGGGCTCCTGCTCCCTTTCACCCTGTGCCCCCCCCTGTCCAGCAGCCTTTTCCAGTTCCTCCACTGTCCGCACTTGAGCCATGACCTGCTCATCAATGCCCAGCCCCAGCTCCTGCTCAATCATGCTCATAAGCTCCACCCGATCCAGGGAACTGAGGCCCAAATCCTCTTCCAGCCTTTCCTGCCCAGAAAGACTTTCCATCTCCCGTGATGCGAATCCGGCCAGGATACCGCGCACCGAAGACTGCTCAGCCTGCGGTTCCGGTCTCTCCTGGGTCGAGACCGCCTTGGCTACTTCCCGGCGCTTTATCTTTCCAGTGCTCGGGGTGCGCGGGAAATCGGATTGCTGCCACACCGACCAGCTGCGGATGCGTTGATGTGCTTCCAGCCTGGAATTGGCCTTTTGAACCACATCCTCAGGACGGGTGCGGCTGTCTTTGAAGATAAACACGGCATGGACCACGGTTCCCCGCTGGGTCTCCCTGCCTACCACCGCGCAGTCGGTCACTTGCGGCAACTCCCGGAGCACATTTTCCACATCCTCGGGATAGACGTTCTGCCCCTCCCGGGTGACAATGACGTCCTTTTTGCGTCCCAGGTAATAGAGATTCCCCTCCTCGTCTATTCGTCCGATATCTCCGGTTCTCAGCCAGCCATCCTGATGGTCTTCTGCTTGAGAGCCGAAAAAACGGGCTACGTTCGGCCCCTTAACCAGAATCTCTCCGTCCTGATCAATGCGCACCTGCTGGCCTTCCAGGACGTGCCCCAGGGCTCCGGACTTTGGTTTCAAAGGATTATTCATGGCCACCACTGGACTGGCCTCGGTCAAACCATAGCCTTGGACAATCACAAACCCCAGGCCGCTCCACCATGCCTCTACAGCCGGTCGAAGCTGGGCTCCACCGACGACAAGGACAGCAAACTTGAGCCCAAACAACCTGTGAACATCCCTAAAACGCAGCCAGCGCCTAATTAAGCCTAGAATACCAGGATCTTGACGCATACGCCTGCCACAGTCGAACCTGGCCTGGATATAGCTTTGCAGGCTATCCAAATGCCCGGGCACTGTGACCAAAGCAGTCGCCTTTTCCTCCTTGATAGCCTGGATCAGTCGGGTGGGGGCCCGTTTGCGGACCAAAACCACCGCAGAACGGAGCAAGATGGGCACGAACAGTCCCAAAGCCTGGCCGAACATATGGCTTAAGGGCAGTATGGTCAGTATCCGCAGGGGTTGCAGGAGGCGGATATATTTTTGAAAGGAGGAAATTTCATGGGACAGGGAACGCAGGTTGGCGCAGATATTGGCATGGGTATGCTCGATGCCCTTGGGTTCCCCAGTGGTCCCGGAGGTAAAGACGATCTCCACCGTATCCTCGGCCCTGGCCTGAACCGGATGCAGGCTTTCAGCCCCGGGAAGCCTGGCCACATTGGAAAAGCGCAGGCCGGGCAGATCGAGATCCGTCGCTTGCAGATTATCGCTGACCACCATAAAAGAAGCCTCTGTGCGCCGGATAATAGAGCGGACAAAATCCGGAGAAAACCCTTCATCTATGGGCACCACTTGCAGATCTCGGGCCAGAGCGGCCCAGAAAGCGATGATCCATTCCGGACGGTTTTCCCCCCAGAGGACAATGCGTTGACCCGGCCTCAGGCCATGCCGGGAAAAAGCATCCGCACACCCGGCAATGGACCGGTACAGGCGGTCATAAGTCCAGACAAAAGTCCGCAGGCCGGTATTATAGCGCACTGCCTCCCGATGCCCCAACTCCTTCATGATGGGCAGCAGATCCAGAAGAGTATGTATTTGAGTATCTTGTGACATATGCTCACTAAACTGCACCCAATGGTGTTCAAGGGGCCTGGTTTACATTGACAGATTCCGCGTATATCTAAATGTTATAGGCTCGTAGAAATATCAACTTGCAACTGATTTTCATGGGGCTTCCCGTCTTCACTGCCCCTTCTGCCCCCCGGGATCGGACCTGGGCTCCGGGATGTACTCCACCCCCAGGCTGCGCCGAACCGGTTGGGGATAGAGGGCCATGAGCTGATAAACCATCTCCGGCATATCCGGGCTGACCGGTAGCCCGATCTCTCGGGCATTCGCATACGTAATGGGATAATCGTGGGTCCAATGCCCCTGCGTCAAGAGTTGGGCGATTTCTTCAGCCTTATCTGGAGAATAGCGGTCGTGTATCAGATCAACCACCGCATGCTCGATTTGATACAGGGCCTTTTCGGCCATATCCGCTGCGATCAAAGTTTTATCCTCAATGTCCTGTACCGGTTTATCCCGCAAAACCCGGAGCAGGGAGGCTCCCGGGGACTGCCCGATCTGGGGGTCAACCGGTCCCAAAACGGCATGGGGGGCCATAACAATCTCATCCGCAGCCAGGGCGATCAGCGTTCCTCCAGACATGGCGTAATGAGGGACATATACAGTCACCTTGGCCGGGTGCTCTTTAATGGCCCGGGCGATCTGCAAAGAGGCCAGAACCAATCCGCCCGGGGTATGCAGGACGATATCCAGGGGCACCTCGTTGTCGGTTAAATGAATGGCCCGCAGAACCTCTTCCGAGTCGTTGACATCTATATAGCGCATCAAGGGAAATCCCAGAAAGCTCATGGTTTCCTGCCTGTGGACCAGGAGGATGACCCTTGATGAACGGATTTTCTCCAGCTTGGCCAGGGTCCGCTTGCGGGCCGCGGCTATCATCCGCTGCTTGATCAAAGGCTGCAGGGAGATAAAGATCAAAAAAAGCCAAAACAATTCGAGTCCTTGCATTCAAACTCTCCTTGTATGAAGCCAGAGGTTAGGGGATACATTCTACACCCCAAGGGCCGGCTCATCCCATAGTCAAGTTGTCTGATTCACATCCAACTATATGAATTTATGAATATAAATACAATCATCTTCCTGTGGCATATTCTGTGCTCATTTGTGCGCAAAGGTAGTGCGATACAGGCCACAGCTATATTGGTAACCTGTTGGCCAATTTCGGTCAATTAAGACTCGACCCACTAACCAAAGGAAACAATGAACTGCGCTGCACATTATACTCTACGTAAATCCAGACACTGATAAATACGCGGGGGAAGAACCTCTTGCTGCGGGGGATGCATACGGAGGGCATGGGCATGATGCAAGGTCAGAAGACCATTGCCTGTGTATCCATTTTATCAAGTTGCCTTTTCCGGACCACTATCGAAACCGAGGATGGCACATCTGGGAGGGAGAGAGGATTTCCTCCAGTTCTTCTCGACTCAAAAGCCCCTCCTCCAGGACCAGGTCCATGACCCCCCGCCCGGTTTGCAGGGCCTTGGAGGCAATGCGGGTGGAGTTCTCATACCCGATATAGGGATTCAAGGCAGTCACAATACCGATACTGCAATCAACGTACTTGCGGCATTGATCCTCATTGGCCGTAATTCCCCGGATGCAACGCTTGGTGAGGGTGGTAACAGCCTTGCTGAGCATCTTCAGAGACTGCAAAATATTAAAGGCGATCACCGGCTCCATGACATTGAGTTGGAGCTGACCCGCTTCCGCAGCCATGGTCACGGCCAGATCGTTGCCAATGACCTGGTAGGCCACCTGATTGACCACCTCCGGAATGACCGGATTGACCTTGCCGGGCATGATCGAGGATCCCGGAGCGACAGGGGGGAGGTTGATTTCGTTCAACCCGGCCCTGGGCCCGCTGCTCAGCAACCGCAAGTCATTGCACATTTTTGATATTTTTACCGCCACCCGCTTGAGCACACCGGAGAACATGACAAAGGAGCCCACATCCGAGGTAGCCTCCACCAAATCCTCAGCCACCTCGAAATCTATGCCCGAAATCCTGGACAACTCCTCAACCGCCAGACTGGAATATTCGGGCTTGGCCGTAATCCCGGTCCCAATGGCTGTAGCCCCCAGATTGATCTCCTGAAACAGGCGGACCAGGTCGTGAATCCGCTGCATGTCCTCCTTGACTGTGGTCCGATAAGCCTCGAACTCCTGGCCCAGGGTCATGGGCACGGCATCCTGCAGTTGGGTACGGCCCATTTTGAGCACGCAACTGAACTCCACCGCCTTTTGCTTCAGTTCATAGGCCAGCTCGCCCATGGCAGTGGTCAGCTCCCTGTAACTGAGCAAAATAGCCAGCTTGATGGTGGTCGGATAGACGTCGTTGGTGGACTGGGTGAGATTTATGTGGTTATTGGGGTGGATGTACGTGTACTCTCCCCGATTATGGCCCATAATCTCCAGGGCCCTGTTTGCGATAACTTCATTGGCGTTCATGTTTGTGGATGTGCCGGCTCCGCCTTGAATCATATCCACCACAAACTGATTGTGCAGGTTGCCGGCCATGATCTCGTCACAGGCCTGGGCAATGGCTCCGGCTATATCCGGCTCCAAATCCCCCAGCTTCTGATTGGCCCGGGCAGCGGCCTTTTTGACCATGGCTATGGCCTTCATCAGATTGGGAAAGTAACACAACGAAATTCCTGTAATGTCGAAGTTCTCCACAGCTCGCAGGGTCTGGATCCCGTAGTAGGCATCTGCCGGGACATTGCGCTCCCCCAGCAGATCGTGCTCAGTACGCTCTCCACCCTGCAGCCCGGAGCAGATAGCCGGATCGTTGTATCCGTATCCCGCATATTTCAAGCGGTGGAGCATGACCTTGGCCACCTGGGCAAAGATCTTCCTGGCCGCCTCCGGCTTGCTATGCAAAACCTCTTCCACAGTTTTACGTTCCAAGGCCAGGACTTCGGTCTTGACCACAGTCCGGCATGAAGTGGAATGGGGCTCGTCGCTCAAGATGGCCCCTTCACCCACAAAGTTGCCGGCTCCCAGGCGGGCCACGACCCGTTGGGCTTCGCCTACTCCACGCAGGATTTCAACCTCGCCCCGGACAATGACCGAGATCTCCGTCCTGGTGTTTCCGGCATGAAACAGATAGCTTCCCAGGGAATAGCTGCGCCTGATGCTGCCTTCAGCCAGCAGAAGCACATCCTCGGCATCAATGTCTTGAAACAAGACCATGTCTTTGAGCACGTCCAAACCGTTGTCCATTCTTACCTGCACCTTTTGTTTTTAAAGATTCTATGGTATTTTGTTCACACCAATATCCAAGGACGTATACAATGAAGCTCAGCCAAAGACTGTATGATTGTTTTCATGACAAAGCAGCTCAGGTCAATATTGAAATTCTCAACCTGGGGCTTTCTTACACAGCTGTTGGAACGTCCGACGGCGGGATGGGGGTAGCCTATACGTATCTCGACAACGGCAAATCATGTTGCCAAGCTCTGAAAGGCACACAATATGAGGGAAGTCCGGCAATTGATATGTTGGAAACCATCTTGGACCCTCATCCTTTAAAACGAAGCATGGGGCTGGCATTGATCAATGCCCTGAACTATGAGAAGTCCCTTGCCCTGCCTGAAGATATAGACAATAGGCTGATTTTCGACACACTAGAGATCGGTCCTGGCACCCGGGTAGCCATGGTCGGATACTTCGGGCCGTTGATAAAGGTCTTTGAAGATCGGGGAGCTGTCCTGAAGGTCATTGATCAATCCAGGAAGATCGGCGAAACCCACGAATTTTATGCCCAGCTCAGGGATTGGGCGGAAGTTCTTTTCCTCACCTCTACGTCCATATTGAATCAAAGCACAGAAGATATTCTGTCTCATACCAGCAAAGCAGTCCGCACAGTCATGCTTGGTCCCAGCACTCCTATGGTGCCGGAGGCTTTTGCCCATCTACCGGTTGCCATGCTGGCCGGCACAGTTCCTTTGGACCAGGAGAACGTCCTGCGAGTGGTCCGCAACGGAGCCGGAACACGACACATCCAACAATACAGTCGCAAAGTCTATGCTCTTCTGAGGTAGTTCCCGATCATCTTCGGCCGACACATGGAGGGATGATCAGGACCGGACACGGGGCCCGGCAGATCACCTTCCGGGCTACACTGCCCATCAACAGGCCTGACAGGCCTGTCCGGCCGTGGGTGCCCATAGCAATAAGGTCGATATCCCGGTTCTTGGCTTCTTGAATAATAAACTCATCGATTTCCGACCCGACATGGACTATGGTCTCGCACTCCAAACCCTGCCTTTCCACCTCCGCCTTGGTCAGATCCAGGCTTTTGCGCAGCTCATCCAAGAGCTTCTGGCTGCTTGCGGATGTGCTATCTCCCTCTTCCTGGTGCAAGCCCAAGATCCGGATCAGAAAGATTTTGGCCTGTGACTCTTTTCCTAAACTCAAAGCGTTTTCCAAGGCCCTCTTGCTGGGAATTGATCCGTCCATGGCCACCAAAATTCTTTTCCCCCGGGTGACAAAGGAAATATCGTTCATACCCGCATCTTCCTTTCAGCTTTGCCGCCGGTAAAACTGAAATGCTGTGGCGCTTTGGCGCAAAAAAAACGGTATAGGCAATGACGGACAAGACGCACCGAATATATTCAAGCGCCGACAGGGGCGGCGCTTGAATATATTTTAATCAGGCCGGAGCCTCTTTCCTTCCCTTCTGCTTGGCCACGCTGATCGGTACTCCCTCATATGGCGTCCGACGGGAACGCATGGATTGTTCCGTCTGTTTCAAACTCTTCATCACCTCCAGGGCTTCCTTTTGTCCCTGGTACAGACGACTCATTTCAATGGTCACTCCCACAATCTGGGCCAGAGCCTGGACATAGGTAACGTCTTCCATGGTAAATTCCCACGGTTCGGCAGTATAGACCCGCAGCGCACCCACCACATGTCCCTTCATAAAGATAGGTACGGAAAGAATGGAAGCTATGCCTTCCTTTTGAGCCTCGTCCGGGTATTGAATTCTGGGATCATCGGTCACATCATACACAGCCACCGGACCGTCTTCCAAAGATGCGGCTATGGATTTCAAGGCACTTACAGGACCCTTGTCCAAGTACTCCCGACTCAATCCGAAAGAAGCCGCCACCTTAAGTTCATGGGTTTTCTTGTCGATAAGAAACAAAGCACATCCTTTGGCCCCCAAACCGGTTTTAATTGCCTCCACCGCCATTAAGGTCACTTCTTCCGGGTCCCGGGAATGACCTATGGCCTTTGTAATTCGGATCATGTTCTCATAATTCAAGATTTGCTTGTTCATAAGCCACCTCCTTGAAATTGAAGGGACATTCATCTCTATAATCATGAAAACATAAAAAAGTACAAAAGGCAATACTTCTTCCAATTTCATGCCCAAAGTTGCATCATTTTGCCTTGAAAGTTCGTATCACTCAGCCAATAACACACCTCTTAAGTATGATTTTTGGCATAAGAAAAAACTTTGGACTGCTTATTATACAATGGTCTTGCTTTTTCTTTTACACCCAATCAATGATCAGAAAACCCGATCCTTTCATGATTTATGTTGGCAAATCGAAGACTTGAAGATAGGATCCAAAACCAGAGGTTTAATGGGCGGGGATTTCAGATCGTAATCCTCGTTTGATGTCAACCACTGTGAACATCTATGATGGACTTTTTGAAATCCTTCCGGGGCAATCTCCGCCTCCGCCCTGCCAAACAGGATATATCCCTGCTGCTTTTTGCAGTCGGCATCGGGCTTCTGGCCGCTGTAGGGGCCTTGTTGTTCCGCACTTTGATAGAGGTGATGCAAATCACTTTCTGGCCGGAGGGGGCTGCGTTTGTGGATCAGATCCGGGTCGCCCCCTGGTGGCAGATCCTTCTCATCCCCACTCTGGGCGGCTTGGTGGCCGGACCGGTCATTACCTTTCTGGTTCCCGAGGCCAGAGGCCCGGGAGTGCCGGAAGTCATCCTGGCCGTTACCACCAGGCAAAGCACCATCCGGCACCGGGTCACCTTCCTGAAGGGGCTGATTACCAGTTTGCTTCTGGCCTGCGGGGCCTCTGTGGGCCGGGAAGGACCCATCGTCCAGATTGGATCTTCCGTGGGCTCTTCCGTCGCTCAGCTCTTCAATCTGACCCCTGAGCTTCGCAGGCTATGTTTGGCCTGCGGGGCGGCTGCCGGTATATCCGCCACCTTCAACGCTCCAATTACCGGAGCTGTCTTTGCCATGGAGATCATCCTCTTAAATATTGAGGTCTCCTATATCAGTCATTTGGTCATCGCCTCTATAACCGGCTCGGTCTTGTCCAGGATATTTTGGGGCAACTTTCCCGCCTTTCGGGTCATAAATTTCGAATTGGAGAATTACTTTCAGATCTTCGGCTATCTCCTTTTGGGTCTCTTAGCCGGCCTCGTTTCCATTCTTTTTGTCCGGGCCATCTACGCCGCAGAAAGCATTTTTACTCGTCTGCCCCTGCCCAAATGGTTGTGTCCCGCTTTGGGAGGGCTCCTCCTGGGAGGTATGGCCTTGCAGATTCCTCAAGTTATGGGGGTGGGATACGATACGGTGAATTCCGCTCTCGACGGCACCCTGGCCCTTCAGTTGGCCCTGCTTTTGCTTATCGGCAAGGTGGCGGCCACTTCCATTTGCATTGGTTCGGGCATGAGCGGGGGAATATTTGCCCCCTCCCTGTATCTGGGAGCCGCTCTAGGTACTGCCCTGGGGCATGTCTTGTCCTTGATCTGGCCGGGCCTGGACCTGCATCCGGCCTTTTTCGCCCTGGCCGGCATGGGGGCGGTGGTCTCCGGAACCACGCTGGCTCCGATTACGGCCATTGTGACCATTTTCGAGCTCACCCTGCACCCCC
>CAZUER010000091.1:0-16640 GCA_964619345.1 uncultured Desulfohalobiaceae bacterium | reverse complement strand
CCGTCAAATCGGATTCTACGTTTCATCCTCGATCAAACTGGGCGTCTGCGGCCAGAGGCGGGGCAAAAACTGAACACCGCCCCCCGGGCTCTACTTCCCGCCAAAGGCGTCTTCCGAGATTTCCACTGCAGCTCCGCCCATCTTCTGGATGGACTTCATCTTGCCCATGGTCATGGGCAGAACGTTTTCAACAAAATACTGGCAGGTCTTGATCTGGCCCTCGTAAAAAGGCTTATCCTTTTTCTTGGCCTTTTCCAGGTTCTGGGCAGCCACATTAGCCCTCCATAAGAGCATCCATGCCATGGCCACATCCCCACTGACCTCCAGAAAGGAGTAGGCATGAGCAAAGGCCTGCATGACTTCTTCAGACATGGCTTTGCCGCCCAGATGCATGGCCACTTCGCCCAGCTTGTTCAGGGATTTTTCCAGTTCCTCGGCATATGGGGCCACCATCTCCAGATCCTTGCCTGCCTTGATGGTCTTTTGCATCTCGGCCATCAGATCCATGATAGCCTGACCTTTTTTCAGTCCAAGCTTCCGGCCCAAAAGATCCATGGCCTGAATCCCGTTGGTCCCTTCATAGATCGGGGTGATCCGACAATCCCGGAGGAGCTGTTCCTGGGGATATTCCCGGGTGTAGCCATATCCGCCATAAACCTGGATACCTGTGTTGCAGACGTCTACAGCCCGATCTGTGCAGTATCCCTTACAAATAGGGATCAGTACATCTATAATGCCCTGGTAGCGATCCCTTTCCTCCTCGCTGCCACTCATTTCCTTCATATCTTCACAATATCCGACATAATAGATCAGACTGCGCATGGCATCTACATAGGCTTTCATGCTCAAGAGCATCCGACGCACGTCAGGATGTTGAATAATGGGCACAGCTGGGGCGCTCTTGTCTTTTAGTTGCAGCAGGTGCCTTCCCTGTGTCCGCTCACGGGCATAATTCACTGCGTTGAGATACGATGCACTTGCGCAGGCCAGGCCCTGCATGCCCACCAAAAGACGGGCCTGATTCATCATCAGGAACATCTCACGCATGCCCTTGTTTTCCTTCCCCAAAAGCAGACCGCGGCACTCACCCTTATCGCCCAGGCTCAAGGTGCAGGTGGAACTGCCGTGAATGCCCATCTTTTCCTCAATGCCGGTGCAGACAACATTATTGAACTCACCCATGCTCCCATCCTCGTTCACCCAGTACTTGGGGACGATGAACAGGGAAATCCCGTCTGTTCCGGCAGGTGCGCCTTCGATACGGGCCAGCACAGGATGGATGATATTATCGGTCAAGTCATGCTCTCCTCCGCTGATCCAGATCTTGGTCCCGGAGATGGCGTAGGTCCCGTCCTCCTTGGGCGTGGCCGTGGTGGTAATCGCCCCCACATCCGAGCCGGCCTGGGGTTCAGACAAAAGCATGGTCCCTGCCCATTCACCGGTGAACAGCTTTTTCAGGAACATCCTTTTTTGTTCCTCAGTCCCAAAAGCCTCCACCAGATGACCAGCTCCAATAGTCAAGCCAACATATAAATTCAGAGAACAGTTGGCCCCGAGCAGATAGTCGCTCACAGCCATGTTCACGGTCCGCGGCATGCCTTGTCCGCCCCATTCCGGGTCCTCGGATGTCCCCACCCACTCGCCTTCTTTGTACAACTGGTAGGCCCGATGAAATTCCTCAGGGACCTTGACCTGACCATCCTTTTCAAAACTGACCCCGACCTCGTCTCCGATCTTGTTTGTGGGCAAGATCTCCTTAATGGCCAGATTTCTAGCCTCGGTAATTATCAAGTCAACAGTCTTTTTATTGAACTCAGCAAATTTGTCATAGGAACTCATCGCTCCCACGTCCAAAAGTTCATGAAGAACAAAGTCAACATCACGCCGATCTGCAATCTGTTGGGCCATGAGAGTCTCCTTCGAATTTTATATGGTTATGTTACGTTTTTTCATCCCAAATACGTCGTTCTTTCCAGATAGTTCTCAAGCCTAGACGAAAGCAATTGAAGACAGACATGGCCACCTTCTCTCGCGCCTCTCTCGTCCTTCCTCCTTGCCTGTCTCTTCATCCCTCAGTCCCTCAGTCACTCAGTCGCTCAGTCGATGAGTCATCCATCAGTCATAGGTCTTTAGCCTCCCTATTCCTTGCACAAACAGATCCACCAAGGGTCCGGCCATAGAAGCAAGACAGTACTTCCGGCTGGAGTACAACCAAGAGGTGATCACTTCATCTATGGCCCCGATGATCAGCTGCTTGACCAGGGGAACATGCAGATTGGGGCGGATAACCCCTTCCTTTTGGCCCTCAGTGATGATTTCAGAAACAAGGCTGAAGTACATGTCCGACATTTCCTTGATCTTGGCATCAGAGACCTTGCGCCGAATTCTGGTTTCGGTTTGATAGACCACGGCCATGTCCCGGTTCTGCTCAAACTCATAGAGATGCCTCTGAATGAGTTTTTCCAGCTTGTCCAAGGCATTGTCCGCCTTCCCCACTTCTTCTTTGAACCGATCAAAGACCAGGGCGGTCTTGTAACTGAAAAAATTTTCCAATATATCGTCTTTGTTTTTGAAATACAGATATATGGTACCGTCTGCCACCCCGGCCTCCTTGGCTATTTGCGAGACAGTAGAATTGTGATATCCACTGCGGGCGAAGATTCGGATGGCGGCCTCCAGTATGGCCTGATACTTATCGCTCTTTTTGGAATTTTGATTTGGAGTTGACATTCGCGGTCCATCTTTTAAAGTGGTTTCAACGCAATGAATGAACATTCATTCAGAAATGAATTAGCAATATCACCACCCCATGTCAAGGATATTTCAAAGAGGTCAAATTTCTTATGTTCTTACGCCCTCGCCCCCTTTTGCGTGGTCCGCTGAAACCGGAAGTCAGCAGGAATGACCGGCCGTCTCCTGGCTTAGGACGATATTGTGGACCAGAGTCGGGCAGACAGTGTCTGCGTATTGCTCTTCTCGGATACCGCAGCAACCCACATTGCGGAGGTCAGGGAATCTATCTCCGCTATTTGAGCCAAGCTCTGGCCCGACAGGGACACCAGGTGGACGTCATCTCCGGAGAACCATATCCGGAGCTGACTCCGGATGTGAACCTCATTCCCTTGCCCGGACTTAATCTTTATGGTTATACCAAGCCCACCCAGGGTTTGAAGGATCGGGGCGTACACTCCATAACCGATGCATTGGAGTACGCCAGCTTCATAAGCGGCGGATTCCCCGAGCCCTACACCTTTACCCGCAGACTGGTCCAGTATTTCCGGACCCACACCCCAGATTACGACATTATCCACGATAATCAGAGCCTGGGCAGCGGACTGTTTTCCCTTCTCAAGTCTGGCTGGCCGGTAGTTTCTACCATCCACCACCCCATCACCCGAGACCTGAACCTGGCCCTGGCCAATGAGCCCAAGTGGGGCATGCGTTTATTCATCCGGCGTTGGCACCGTTTCCTGGACATGCAAAAACGGACAGCCCCCAGGTTGAACCGGATCATTACCGTGTCCGAGCAGTCCAAGAAAGATTTGATGCAGGATTTTCGGCTGCGCTCGGATACAATCGATGTGGTCTTAAATGGCGTAGATACCCAGACATTTGCCCCCCGGCCCGAAATCCAGCGCATTCCGCGTCGGATCATGGCCACAGCCAGCGCCGATGTGCCTCTCAAGGGGCTTACGCATCTCTTGAAGGCCGTGGCCGTGCTGACTCCGGACCTTCCAGACCTGGAACTCGTTGTGCTGGGTCGCCCCAAAGACAACGGCCCCACAGCCAGACTTTTGAATCAGGCCGGTCTGCACCGGAATGTTCGTTTCCTGCACGGCTTGAGCACAGATCAGCTGGTTACAGAATACGCCAAGTCCAGTCTGGCCGTAGTCCCTTCCCTTTATGAAGGCTTCGGGCTGCCTGCGGCCGAGGCCATGGCCTGCGGCGTGCCGGTCATAGCCACAGAAGCAGGCGGTCTGCCAGAAGTAGTGGGCAGTGCCGGATGTATCGTGCCTCCGGCAGATTCCAGGGCCTTGGCCGCAGTCATCAAATCACTGCTGGACAACCCGCAATCTCTCTACAGCTTGGGCCTGGCCGGCAGGCAGCGCATGCTGACCAAGTTTACCTGGAAACGGGCTGCGGAACAAACTGTTGCTGTGTACCGAAGGGTGATTGGGGGATTGGGGGATTGAAAATGCTGGGATGCTGGGAAAATTTACCTAATGGAACAATAAAAGAAAGAATTTGAACAGCGGAATACGCAGAATGCACGGACGAAGTGCACAAATATTTCTATTCAGCGTACTCCGTGTATTCCGCGGTTCAATCTTTTCTCGTGGGTCTCTTCCTCGATCAAAGCGGCGGTTTTTCGGTACCAATATGCTCACAATACGTCCCCAATACTTAGACCTCAAACCCGGCCAGATGGTGGTTGATCTGGGATGCGGACACGGGCGGCATCTGCAGGCCCTGGCCTTTGAATATCCGATGCTCATTCTGGGCTTTGATCTGGATTTCGACTCAGCTGTTGCCAGTCGGAGCGGACTGGAAGAGCTCCTGCCGGCACAGGATTCCCTTCGCCGGCGCTGTCTTTTAGCTACTGCCGACTGCCCGCGTCTTCCCTTGCCGGAAAATAGCGTTGATCATCTCATCTGCTCCGAGGTCCTGGAGCACCTGCCAGACTATCACCGCACAGTGCTCGAGATCCGGCGCGTGCTCAGGCCAGGAGGCACCTTGGCCCTCAGCGTGCCCAGATACTGGCCTGAACGGGTGTGCTGGGCTTTGAGCCCTGAATACCAACACGATCCGGGCGGACATGTGCGCATTTTTCATGCTGCCGCCCTGCGGCAGGAAATTCAACGCTCAGGCTTTGACTTTCTTCGCTCCCATCACGCCCATGCCCTGCACGCCCCCTACTGGTGGCTCAAATGCCTGCGCTGGGCCCAGCGTGATTCCTGGTGGCCGGTGCGTCTCACGCATCGCCTCCTGGTATGGGACATGCTGCATAAGCCTTTTGCGACCCGGGGCCTGGAAAAAATACTCAACCCAATTATGGGCAAGAGCGTGGTTATGTATTTTAAGGCGCGGCTGAAACCTTGCTTCTCAGCAGTCAAATATCAAGGCAGCATCACGTGACAACTTTATTTCTCCCATCCAGTCTTCTGTCCCCACGGATCATACGGCAGACTGCCGAGTCCATCGCCCGCACCCAACTGGCCTCCGGGGCCATTCCCTGGTTTGAAAATCATCTCTTGGACCCCTGGGACCATGTGGAGGCAGCCATGGGCCTATCCATTGCCGGTCTCTTGCCTCAGGCCGAAAAGGCCTACAATTTTATGGCCGGCATCCAGGAAGGAGACGGCGGGTTTTGGCCCGCCTATGCCGACACCATCCCCCTGGACACTACTCGCAAGGAAACCCACCACAGTGCCTACCTGGCCACAGGGGTCTGGCATCATTATCTCATCAGCGGCAACTCTGCCTTCCTGTGGCAAATGTGGCCCCATGTCCAGGCCGGACTGGACTTCGCCTGCCGCCAACAAACCAAGCACGGCGAGATTGCCTGGGCCCTTGATGAACACGGGCGGGCCTGCCCGGACGCCCTGATCACCGGATGCAGCTCGCTCTATAAGAGCCTTGAATGCGGCTACCTGATCAGTCAGACTTTAAACGATACGCGGGATGACTGGCTGTTGGCCAGGCAGGAGCTGGGGGGGGCGGTAGAACATAAACCGTATCGCTTTGATCGGACCTGGGAAAGCAAAGCCCGCTATTCCATGGATTGGTTCTATCCTATCTTGTGCGGAATAATTTCCGGCCCCCAGGCTGGACTTCGCTTGCAGGAACGCTGGGACACATTTGTCCGGCCCGGCCTGGGTTGCCGCTGCGTGAGCGATCAGCCCTGGTTTACCGTGGCCGAGACGTGTGAGCTGGTCATGGCCTTAACAGGGGCCGGATACAGGGCCAGGGCGGCCCCTCTTTTTGCCGAGCTGCACCGGGCCAAGCACAAGGATGGCTCCTACTGGACCGGTTATCAGAGCGAGCTGGACACCTTCTGGCCCAGGGAACGCCCCACCTGGACTACCGGGGCTGTCCTTCTGGCCACCGACGCTCTGGCCGGAATATCCCCGGCCTCCTCTCTGTTCACGGTCCATAGCCTGAACAATTCACAGATCCCTGCAACCGGGAGATGCGCCGCAAACAGCCCAGGGTGTTGACCATGGGCAGCTCTGTAAACAATCCAGAGGCCAGGGCCAGGTTGTAGATCTCGTATGGAGCCTGACCTCCCTGACTGGGATCGGGAAAGATGTCGTGGATGGCCAGGATACCACCGGGCCGGATCCAGGAGACCCAGGAACGGTAGTCCGCCAGCGCACTATCCAGGCTGTGGCCCCCGTCGATAAAGACCAGGGAAAGGGGAGTGGCCCAACCTTGAGCTGTTAATGCAGAGGAGGCCACAATGGGCACAACCGTATCTTCCAGCTCTGCCAACCGCAATGTCCGCTGCAAGGCGGGAAAGGAATTCATGCCCCCACTCTTGCAGTCAAAGAGATCCGGATCGTGGTATTCTTCTCCGGGTTGATGCTCTTCCGATCCTTTATGATGATCAATAGAAAAAAGGACTCCTTTGCATTCCTGGACGCCTGCTCCCAGGTACAACGTGGATAAACCGCAGTAACTGCCAATTTCCAGGCAGGGTCCCAGAGGAGCATAGCCCCTCCCCAAGGAAAACAAAGCCTCGGCTTCATCCTGGGCCAGGAAGCCTTTGATGTCTTGGGCCAAGGCATGCAGGTGATCAAGGGACATGGTTCATCGCAACAAATGAAGAAAATTTTTCAAATTGCTCAAGATCAAAACTGGCTTTTTCTATTGTCCACTCCCTTCTTGCAGAAAGTCCAGAACCCGGGCAAAGCCCTGGTCAAAAATCTCCCGGTTGGAGCGTGGACCCCGGGCTGGACGCAAAATGGCCGAAGGGTGGATAAGAGGAATGGTGTTTTTCTTGAAAAGCTGACCGGAGTTGGCTGTGATCTGTCCCGGAATATTGCAAACTTGCATAGCCTTGGCCCCCAGGGGAACATACAACCGGGCCGGAAAGCGGACCGCAATCCCTTTGAGCATGGGCAGGCAGTGCTCTAAAACCTGATCCGGCTCCGGAATGGCCGCTTCGTTCTGGGTATGGCAGAGAATGAAATTGGAAATCAGCCAGGTACGATTCGGAGGCAGGTTCTGCATCCGTTTACGCAATTCCTGCCCGGCCGGTCCGACAAAGGGCCGATCTTGCCGGACCTCTTCCCTTCCCGGATTAAGCCCCAAAAAGGCCACATCCACAGGCCCCAAGCTGTCCCGGTTGGTATCCAGAACCACGGTAGGCGCACCGAACATGGGACAGGTCCGGCACTCGGCTCTGGTCTGGACAGTATTTTTGACCAGGGAAATAAAATCTTCCACATTGAATTCCTGGGGTGCATCTGGTCCGGAAAACGATTCCGCTCCCCTCTCTTGATCAGCTTCCACTTCCGTCTCATCCTCCTGACTCTTTGTTTGCAGATGAGAAGACATCAAGTTCAGAGATCATACCCCAAATATTCCTGAACCCGGCCGATAAGAGATTCTGAGGCAGAAATTGCATTCTGTGCGTCTTCCAGGTCATAAGCCAAGTCCGGGGTAATATCCGGCAATCCGTTGGGATATCTGGTAGGGATATACATCCGATCCAGCTTCAGGCCTGGGGATATCATTTCTTTGAACATATCAAAAGCCTTCAGATCCACCTCTTTCAGCTCTTCAATCAATTTGCGGATAGAATGTCCCCAGGGATCGGCCCCATGGGCATACCAGACAGCCTTCACCGCTTTCTCCGCCGCCTGCTGGGCATGAAAGCAGGCATGAGGGAATCGCTCATGGCTGGATAAGAGCCTGGCCGTCTCCAGATCACTCCTGGCAGTCAAAAACCAACGATTGGCCTCGCTCTCCTGCTTCTCCCGACTCATAAATCACCTTCCCTTCCCGCAAGATTCGTTGAATAAACGGCCGGTGGGAAATCTCTTCCAGCTCTGCAGGAGTATAGATCAAAAGATCGACCCCCTGCCCGGGGAAAAGGCCGTAGATCTCCGCAAAATCCTGGTCCCTGTCCAGCCAGCGCTTCTTTGTATCGGTCACGATGAGCAGATCGATATCACTGTGCCGGGTCTGGGTTCCTCTGGCCCAGGATCCGAAAAGAACAGCCTGGATGGCCTTGCCAGCTTTGAGGACAGGCCGCAGTTTTTCTTCTATCTCTGTGACATTCATGGCCAAAGCGTAGCCCATGCAAGCGGGGATGACAATAAAAAATGCTCCTACGCAGAGCGTAGGAGCATTTTTAAAATAATCATTTTCCGCAGGAAAATGATTATACCTTCTCAAAAATCCCGGCCGCTCCCATTCCCCCGCCGATGCACATGGAAACGATACCGTAGCGCATATCCTGTCTGTGCATCTCGTGAAGCAAAGTAGTGGTCAGCTTGGCTCCGGTGCAGCCCAGGGGATGCCCCAGGGCAATGGCCCCTCCATTGACATTGGCTATGGACTGGTCAATGCCCACCTTGCGCATGCAGTACAGGGCTTGGGAGGCAAATGCTTCATTTAATTCAAACAAGCCGATCTCATCCAAGGACATCTTTGCCTTCTGCAACACACCGGGAATGGCTTCCGAGGGACCAATGCCCATAAGCTCAGGCGGAACACCTTTCACGTCGTAGGCCACGAATCGGGCCATGGGATCCTGACCCAGCTTGTTCAAAAAGTCTTCGGAGACCATCAGGGTTACTGCAGCCCCATCCGTCATCTGGGAGGAGTTTCCGGCCGTCACCGAACCTCCAGTCTTGAACGGAGACTTGAGCTTGGCCATTTTCTCCAGAGTTGTCCGGCGGGGTCCGTCATCGATGTCCACCACCTCTGTATCTTTGACCAGCTCGTTTTTGGTCACCCTGGTCCGTTCCACTTCCACCGGCACGATTTCCTCCTGGAACTTTCCGGCCTCAATGGCTTGCAAAGCCCTTTCGTTACTCTGCAGTCCAAAGCTGTCCTGGTCCTCCCGGGAGATTTCGAATTGCTCAGCCACTTTTTCCGCGGTTATGCCCATGGAAGCGTACGCTTCGGGCCAGTGAGCGACCAAATCCGGATTGGAACTGAACTTGTTCCCGCCCATGGGGACCATGGTCATGGACTCCGTACCTCCGGCTACAATACAGTCGGCAAATCCGGCCATGATCCGCTCGGCGGCCATGGAAATGGACTGCAGCCCGGAGGAGCAGAACCTGTTCACAGTCTGTCCGGGAACGGTGTAGGGAAGTCCAGAGTTTAAGGCCACCATGCGGCCCACGTTCATACCCTGCTCCGCCTCTGGAAATGAGCATCCTAAAATGACGTCCTCGATCTGCTCCGGGGCCACCTTGGTCCGGTGCAAGAGATCCTTGAGGGCCACAGTGGCCAAATGATCCGGCCGCACATTGGCGAACTTGCCCCGCTTGGCTCTACAGCCCGGGGTTCGAACTGCTTTGAGTATATAGGCATTAGGCATCTCGTCCTCCTCGTGTACCATATCGGTAATTTTCTGATATCTTTTTGGAGACGAAATTAATTCATCGAAATTCAAGAATTTCGATGAATTAATTTCGTAGGGGCTTATTGGTTTTCAACATATGATTGATACGGTCTACAGTTTTCTGGTTATGGCAGAGCTGGACAAATGCGGCCCGCTCGATATCCAGGATATATTGCTCAGTAACCAATGTCCCGGCATCCACATCCCCGCCGGTGATCACATCGGCCACCACACAGCCCATTTCATATTCATATTCGGTAATAAAGCTGCCTTCCTTCATATTCCAAAGCTGGGACTTAATGCTGGCGGCTACACTGCGGCCCGGGGCCTTGACCACGGCAGGCTTGAGCGGCCGGTAGTTCTTGGCCAGGCTGAGAGCCTTGTGTTTGGCATCTCCAAGCAGACGGCCGATGTCCATGGTCACTGCATCGGACGGGGTCATATATCCCAGATTGAAGGCCTCGTCCGCACCCATGCTGACCTTGGCCATGGCGATGTTTTCAAAGTACTTGAAGATCAGGGGCTGAACATACAGGCCGAAGCGTTCGGCCGCTTGCGCGGCCCGGACACACAGCTCCTTGGTTCCTCCACCAGCGGGCAACAGCCCCACTCCCATCTCCACCAGGCCCATATAGGTCTCCACATGGGCGTTGATGGCATCGGCATGCAGACAAAACTCGCAGCCTCCGCCCAGAGCCATCTGATAAGGAGCGGCCACCACCGGGACATGAGCGTATTTCAAGGCCATGCTGGCATCCTGGAATTTCTTGACCGTGTCTTCCAGCTCCTCGAACTTGTTTTCGGCAATAGCCACAGCCAACATGAACAGGTTGGCCCCCACGGAAAACCGCTCGCCCTGATTGCCCAGAACAAGGCCTCGGCCTTCATTTTCCGCCCGCTGCACTCCCTGAAAAACCATATCCAGGATGTCGTCGCTGATGGAGTTCTGGGGGGAATGGAACTCCAGGCAGAATACACCATCTCCAATATCCACAATCGAGGCATTGTCACAACTTTCGACCACCCCTTTGGAGGATTTGATCAAAGACAGCTCGATCTGGTCTTCCTTGACTGGAACCGGTTTGTAGTCCTTACTTATGAGATCAAAATAATACCGGACTCCGTTCTCCACCTTGTAAAAGGATGGAACAGATTCCAGGCCTTCCGGAACGGCCACCCCTTCATTTTGAGCCCGCTGCACAAAATCCTGAATTCCGATGGCGTCAAACATCTCAAAGGGACCGAGTTCCCAGTTGAAGCCCCACTTCATGGCGTTGTCTATATTGACCACGTCATCGGCGATCTCCGGGATGCGCTTGTAGGAGTAAAGTAAGGTGTCCCGCAGGCTGCGCCATGCAAACTCGGCCGCCTGGTCCTGCCCGTTGATCACGGCTTTGAGCTGCTCACCCGTGGTCTTGGCCATCTTGGCAAACTTGATGGATTCAAATTTGGGCTTCTGGGCCGGCTTGTATTCCCCGGCCTCATAATCCCAGTGCAGAATTTGGGTCCCTTCAGCCGTCTTTTCCTTTTTGTAAAAACCTTGCTTGGTCTTGTTTCCCAATTGATTGTTATCCACCATCTTTTGGACCCAGTCCGGAAGCTTGAACACGTCCCGTTCTTCGTCGTCCACCAGGGCTTCATAGGAGTTATTGCCTACGTGAACCAGGGTATCGATGCCCACCAGATCGGCGGTCCGGAAAGCGGCCGATTTGGGCCTGGCTGTTGCTTTACCGGCCACAGCATCCACTTCCTCCACGCTCATACCCATGTCCATCATATGCTGAATAGACTTGAAAATGGCGTAGACCCCGATACGGTTGCCAATAAAGTTGGGGGTATCCTTGGCCATGACCACGCCCTTGCCCAGACGCTTGGTGATGAACTCGGCCATGAACCTGACCTGATCCGGGTCGGATTCATTGCAGCCAACCACCTCCATGAGCCGCATGTAACGGGGAGGATTAAAGAAGTGGGTGACCATGAAGTTTTTGCGTACCTGCGGGGGCAAGGCTGTGGCCATTTCATTGACTGACAGGCCGCTGGTATTGGTGGACAAAACCGCCCCATCCTTCATATTCGGGGCCACAGTTTCGGAAAACAGCTTTTTCTTGATGCCTATGTTTTCCACCACCACTTCAATGACCCACTCGCATTCCTGCAACAAATGGGCATGGTCCCCAAAATTGCCCACCTCAATACGCTGGGCATACTTCTGGAGCAAAAAGGGAGCTGGGCTCATTTTCTGCAAACCGTTCAAACCGTTTTGGGCGATGCGGTTTCGAACCTGGGGACTGTCCAGAGTCAGTCCCTTGTTTTTTTCCTCCGCAGTCAACTCCCGGGGCACGATGTCCAGCAAAATCACGTCCAGGCCGGCATTGGCCAGATGGGCCGCAATGGTCGCCCCCATCACACCAGCTCCCAGGACTCCAGCCTTTTTGATACAGTTCATGTCATCCTCCACAGTTTTTGGTCAGAAAGTCTCTATCTGAACGGTTGGCAGTTTTTTTGCCAGCTTCAACCCAGGCTATGAAGAGCCTGTGATCAGCATCAGCAAAATATGAATGAATATTCATTCATGATTTAACAACTTCATTCTCCGCTGTCAAGACACGCGCTCGGCCAGACAGGACTTTTTGGTTCTCCTTCACGGCACGTGAGGACCGGACAATCAGGGGAAAGCCTGGCGGGGTTGCTTGACCATGCTGGCAATGACGGGTGGGGCCAGGATCCGGATATGGTCTTGGCCCAAGGTAATTTTGTTTTCAGGTGTAAGGTGTTAAAAGTGTTCAGGCTTCAGTGTTCAGTGTTCAGCGCAGCCTCTGGCTGCAGATGGCCAGTTTGATCCAGTATGGAACTGTTATCTCAGAGGGACAGGGCTTGGGGTCAAGCCCGTCCTACGCAAGGGCCGTTGCCTCTTAGTATGCCGCCCTTGCCCCCAAGGGCTGGCCTCTTCAGGTTCAAACCTTGTTTCATACGAGCTTTGCCTCCGGCAAATCTGAAATATTTTTTGGGCCAACGCGCCCAAAAATGTGAATTTGCCGGGTTGATCAATTATGAAACGTACGGATCAAATTGAATTTATTGTCAATAAGAAGCAGAACCCAAAAGCCCTTGGCCTGGCTTTTATACACACTTGACAAAGTTGGTACTATATTATCAGAAAGCACCAATATGGTGGAAGACGTCCAGGCTCACTCTCTAAAGAGGTACGGGGTCATATGAGATTTGCCTCCAGCAGAATCTGAACACCGCAAGCTCCTGTCAACCGGGATTGTTCTGGGCTCTGCTGTCCAAACATTTGACAAAGCCATGCGGGAAGTCTACAAAGAATCCGTATCACACTCAATAAAGAGCTCAATGTGCTCAAGCCGCTCGGGCCATCAGGCTATTTGTAGCATTTGTATTTTTTAAGGAGGACAACATGGCGGAAGCTGCTTTGAGGATAGGAGGTCAGCCCAAACAGACCTCCTTCATGGAAAAAGTCATGGAGGTCTTGCCCGAGGGCGGGAACCTCAATCTCTGCCTCACTTGCGGGGCATGCTCTTCCGGGTGTCCGGCTACCGGACTGGAAAACATGGATCCGCGCAAGTTTTTGCGCATGGCGGCCCTGGGCCTGGATGAAGAGGTGACCAAGTCCGGCTGGGTCTGGTGCTGTACTCAATGCCGCCGCTGCGTCCATGCCTGCCCCATGAACATCGACATACCCCGGCTGGTCTACAATGCCAGGGCCGCCTGGCCTCGGGATGAGCGGCCCAAGGGCATCCGCGGCTCCTGCGATGCCGCGCTCAGCACCGAGGGTTCCAGCGCCATGGGCGCTTCATCTGAGGACTTCAAGTTCGTGGTCGAAGACGTGCTGGAGGAGGTCCGCGAAGATCAGCCCCAGTTCAAGGACATGCAGGTCCCGATTAATAAAGAAGGGGCCATGTACTTTCTGAACCAGAACTCCAGGGAACCTGTAACTGAACCGGATGAAATGGTCCCCTTATGGAAGATCCTGCACACTGCAGGCGCGGATTGGACCTATGGAACAATCGGTTGGGCTGCGGAAAACTATTGCATGTTCCTGTCCGATGATGAGGCCTGGGAAAAGATCGTTCGAGCCAAGGCCAAGGCCGTGGATGATCTTGGCTGCAAATACTGGCTGAACACGGAGTGAGGCCACGAAATGTACGCGGTCCGGGAGGGACTGCGCAAGTTCAACATTCCGCATAACTTTGAAATCGAATCCATCATCTATCTTTACGCCCGCTGGATCCGGGAAGGCAAACTGCCGGTCAGCTCAGACTGGAATAAGGACATCAAAGCCACATTCACAGTCCAGGACCCCTGTCAGCTGGTGCGCAAGTCATTTGGCGACGATGTGGCCGATGAGCTTCGCTTTGTTGTCAAATCAGTAGTTGGCGAAGAGAACTTCCTGGAGATGCAACCGAACAAGTCCAACAACTTCTGCTGCGGCGGAGGAGGCGGCTTTCTGCAGGCCACAGGTTATGGTGACCAGCGCAGGCAATATGGAAAAATCAAGTACGATCAAATTGTTTCCACTGGCGCTGATTACTGCATCACCCCCTGCCACAACTGCCACTCTCAAATCCATGACCTCAGCGAATATTACGGGGCCCATTTTCCTGTTGTCCATCTATGGACGCTTATTGCTTTGTCCTGCGGATTTCTCGGAGAAAACGAACGAGAATATCTGGGCGAAGACTTATGTGAATGCGGGCTCTAAGGCTGAGCTTCAAAGCCGCCCGAAAGGGCGGCTTTTTCAATTCAATACCAAACAAGTAGCAAATCAATCAAACAGGCGTCTACTATGAGCAAGCATGTAGTGATTGTAGGGGCGGTAGCCTTGGGACCCAAAGTAGCTTCCAGGCTCAAGCGTCTGGATCAGAATATACACGTAACCGTTCTGGATCGGGACCGGCTCATTTCTTATGGGGGCTGCGGCATCCCATATTTTGTGGGAGGCGATGTCTCGGACATCAATGAGCTGCGCAAGACCATGTACCACATGGAGCGCAATGAGGCCTTCTTTAAAAATGTGAAGCACTTCGATGTCTTCAGCGGACAAGAGGTCCTGTCCATTGACCGCCGCAACAAATCCGTCACTTACCGGGATGTAGACAGTGGAGAAGAACAGAGCCTAAGCTACGATGAACTGGTGCTGGCCACAGGCACGACCCCTCTCCTCCCTCCTCTGCCAGGAGCAGACTTGCCCGGGGTTTTTACCGTCTCCAATCTCCACCACGCCCAGGCCATTAAAGACAAGCTGGCCCAGGGCGACATCTCATCGGCTGTGATTGTCGGGGGGGGAGCCATCGGCCTGGAAATGGCCGAAGCCTTTGCCGATCTCTGGGGAGCGGAAACCACTGTGGTTGAGATGTTGGATCATGTCCTGCCTGCATCATTGGGTCCTGACATGGCCGGCCTGGTTAAAAAAACTTTGGAAAACAACGACGTCCGGGTCATGGCTCAGACCAAGGTCACCGAGGTTGTCGGAGATGCCCAGAACGGAGTGCAGGCAGTGCGTACCTCCGCCGGAGAGATTCCATGCCAGGCAGTCATTTTCAGTGTCGGCGTGCGTCCTAACACCAAGCTGGCCCAAGATGCCGGACTGACCACCGGACCTTTTGGCGGCATCGTGGTCAATGCCCGCTTGCGCACCTCTGATCCGCACATTTATGCCGGCGGGGACTGCATTGAACAGCGCCATCTGATCAGCGGTGAGACCCTGGTCATGCCTTTAGGCTCCCTGGCCAACCGGCAGGGCCGGGTCATCGCCAACAATATTGCCGGACGCAACGATCAATTCCCCGGAGTGGTCGGCAACTTTTGCGTCAAGGTCTTTGATATTGGAGTGGCCCGGGCCGGATTGACTGTGGCTCAGGCCAAACAGGCCGGATTTGACCCTGAATCCGCTTTGGTGGTCCAACCGGACAGGGCCCATTTCTTCCCCACGGCCAATATCATGATCCTCAAGCTGATAGCCGATCGAAATACCAGAAGAGTCCTGGGCATTGAGGCCTTGGGACCCAATGGAGATGCGGTCAAGGCCAGAGTTGACGCCGTGGCCTCTTTGCTTTCCTACCGGGTGGGTCTGGAGGAGATCTCCAATCTCGAGGTCTGCTATTCTCCCCCTTACTCCGCAGCCATGGACATCGTCAACGTGGGAGCCAACTCATTACAGAATATTCTGGATGGCCTGAATCAACCTATATTCCCTGAGGAACTGCTGGCCAACTTTCCTCAGCAGGAAGGTGTCGTCCTGGATGTGCGGGCTCCGGATCAGGCCAAGCCGGGATTGGATAAATACGGCCAGCGCTGGGTGAATATCCCCCTGGAACAGATCCCAGAGCGGATCAATGAACTTCCGAAGAATATACCAATTTATGTGTACTGCAATACTGGAACCAGATCATACGAAGTCCAACGCTATTTGAATGAAATGGGCTGGGATCAGGCCCGTGGGGTTCAAGGGGCTTATGCCGTCTTAAAAGATCTGGACCCTGATTTCGACCCTCGGGAAGAAAGCTGAAGCTCACTTTGCTTTTTTTCAGTTTTAGTTTGTAAGGAGTACTTCCTATGACCGAGAGACAAACATCCCCAGCCGTGGGCGCAGTCCTGGTCGTCGGCGGCGGGATCAGTGGAATGCAGAGCGCCTTGGATCTGGCCGATTCCGGCTACCATGTGTACCTGGTGGAAAAATCTCCAGCTATCGGCGGAACCATGGCCCAGCTGGACAAGACTTTTCCCACCAACGACTGCTCGATGTGAATCATTTCCCCCAAACTGGTCGAGGTCGGCCGGCATGAAAACATCGAGGTTTTGACCCTTGCCGAGGTCCAATCCCTGGACGGAGAGGAAGGCAACTTCACGGCCACAGTCAAGTGCGCGCCCAGATATGTGGACATGGATAAGTGCATCGCCTGTGGGCTGTGCGCTGAGAAATGTCCGGCCAAGACAGTGGACGAGTTCGAAGAAGGCCTCTCCAAACGTAAGGCCATCTACCTGCCCTATCCCCAGGCTGTCCCTTTGAAATATGTCATTGATCATGATCGGT
>CAZUER010000090.1:6804-16676 GCA_964619345.1 uncultured Desulfohalobiaceae bacterium | reverse complement strand
GAGATCAAGCAAAGCTTTACCCGGGCGTACAACAAAAAGCGGGGGCGGAAAGGGACTTTCTGGGCTGAACGGTTTAAGAGCGTGATAGTAGAGAAGGGAGAAACCCTGATCAACTGCCTGGCCTATATCGATTTGAACCCTGTCCGGGCCGGGTTGGTGGACAGGCCTGAAGAGTACCACTGGTCATCTCTTGGCTATCGGTTCCGTTCCAGCATCAAGGATGAGTTTCTGTCCTGGAACCTGGGATTGAAGGAGTACAACGTGAAGAGCCCCAAGGAACGGCTTCGTCAGTACCGTGAGTTTGTCTACGCCCGGGGCGGCGTTGATACAGGAAAAGGCAAGATCCTTGATGCCGTTGCCCTGCCGGAGAGGGTGGAGCGCTTTATCCAGCGCACCCGGTTTTTTACCGATGCCGGGATCATCGGATCCAGGGAGTTCGTCCGCCAGGGATTCGAGTTCTTCCGGGATATCATAAAGCCCAAGAGGGAACGCAAGCCGCACAGGGTCCAAGGGTTGGACAGCATCTATTCCATGAAGCGGCTGGGGAGGTGAGAGTGATGCTGCTTTGGTTCAGGCCCCGGTGGACCAAGCAGGAGAAACAGGGACAGACACTTTCTTGACTTTATTTGGATGAAAAGGATATCATCCAAGCAAGGCTAGGGAAAAGCTGGGCTGGGAGCCGAAGACGAGCTTTGAGGAGCTGGTGCATGAAATGGTGGTTCATGATCTGGAACAGGCCCAGCGGGATGAGTTGTGCAAGCGGGCTGGGTGTCAGGTCATGGATTATCATGAATGAAGAGGGAGAAGATATTCACCGCCGAGGCGCAGAGGACGCAGAGATAAGAGATATAATTTTTATTTTTCGCTGAGAGGGCGAAAAATAAAAGGGCTCTGCCCTTCTGGAAAAAACCTCTGCGTCTCTGCGGTGAGAAAATTCTTATGCATTTAAATCAGCTATCATCTCAGATCATTGGTGCCGCCATAGAAGTCCACAGGAGTATAGGCCCTGGGCTTCTGGAATCAGCCTATGAAGAATGTCTGTGCCATGAACTCAAACTCAGGGGATTCGATTTTGAGCGTCAAAAGCCTCTGCCGGTAAAATATAAAAATGTTCAGCTGGACTGTGGCTACAGGCTGGATGTCCTGGTTGAGAAACAGATTATAGTTGAGCTCAAATCATGTGAGCACATTGAACCAATTCATAAGGCCCAGTTGTTGACGTATCTTCGACTGGCAGATCTCAATCTGGGCTTGCTGCTCAACTTCAACGTGCCAGTGATGAAAGACGGTATTGTCAGGATAGTAAATGAGCTTAAGGAATAAAAAAGAAAATGAATATTCACCGCTGAGGCGCAGAGGGCACAGAGAGGAGAGATATCATTTTCATTTTTCGCTGGAAGGCGAAAAATGAAAAGGGCTCAGCCCTGCGGGCAAATACACTGCGAACCTAGCGTCTCAGCGGTGATATCTTTTTATTTGCGAAGCAATGAGCAGTTTTATATTTGCCGCCTATCTCAGCGGCAAATATAAATAAAACTCAACCTCATCGAACTCAGCGTCTCTGCGGTAAAGAATAAACTCTAGGCTCACCACCGAGGCGCAGAGGGCGCAGAGAAGAGGTATTTTTTCATTTTTCGCTGAGAGGGCGAAAAATAAATGGGCTCTGCCCTTTCTAACCATCTCGAAAAAGTATTTATTATGGCACTTGACATAGATAAGCTTATTAGTTTCTGGATATCTGAGGCGCAAGAGGCGTTGAAGGTTGCTGGACATCTTGTGGAGAAAGGAGATTTCTCTTATGCCCTGTTTTTTGGCCATTTGGCTTTGGAAAAGATGTTGAAAGCGCTCTGTATTAAAAAGCTCCAGGACCATGCTCCTCCTATTCATAATCTGGTCCGGCTCTCCAAAATCGCCGGAATCAAGCTTGATGAACAGACTGAAAGTGACTTCTTGACCATAACTGCTTTTAATATTGAATCAAGATATCCAGATTTTAAAAATTCTTTTCGAAAAAAGTGCACTCAAGAGTTTACCTTAAATCAACTGGAGATAATAAAGAGGTATTTCAAATGGCTGAACTCTTGCCTGAAATAGAAACCATTGCTCGTAAGTATTTATCTCGCATCAAAGAGTCTAAGAAGATATCAAGGGCGATTATTTATGGTTCGTACGCTAAAGGTACTGCTTATAAATGGAGTGATATCGATATAGCAATTATAAGTCCTGACTTTTCAGATGATCTCTTTGATGAACGAGTCGCTTTGATGAAGCTGGCATTAAAAGTTGATGATCGCATAGAGCCAAGTCCTTTCAGGCCTGAAGACTTTCATGTGGACAATCCGCTGGTAAATGAAATCAACACATCTGGTATTGAGATCAGTACTGAGTAAAGAAATATGCGAACGACACACCGCCGAGGGGCAGAGGGCGTAAAGGAGAAAGCCTCTTTATTGCGAAGCAATGAGCACTGTTATCTTTGCCGCCTATATCAGCGGTAAAGATAAATAAAAACTCAACCTCAGCGTTCTCAGCGTCTCTGCGGTGAAAGCCCTTAAAAAAAATCTTATGCAAAAAGACGACAAAATATTCATAGCCGGCGGCACAGGTCTTGTGGGCAGCGCGATTATCCGCAGCCTGCAACAAAGCGGATACAGCAACCTGGTGGCCACCTACCACGGCCGCCCTCCCCAGGATGACTCGGTCCACTGGGTACAGCTGGATCTGACCGATCAGGTAGCCGTACAATCATTCTTTGAAGCACAAGCGCCCTCCTACGTCTTCCTGGCCGCAGCCAAGGTGGGCGGGATCATGGCCAACAACACCTATCGGGCCGACTTTATCTTCGAGAACCTCCAGATCCAGAACAACATCATCCATCAAAGCTACAAATCCGAAGTTAGAAAGCTCCTCTTTCTGGGCTCCACCTGTATCTATCCCCGGGACTGCCCCCAGCCCATGAAAGAGGACTACCTCCTGACCTCCCCCCTGGAGTATACCAACGAGCCTTACGCCATGGCCAAGATCGCCGGGATAAAGATGTGCGAGAGCTACAATCTGCAATACGGCACGAACTTCATCTCGGTCATGCCCACAAACCTGTATGGGCCTGGGGACAATTTCGACCTGGAAACCAGCCACGTCCTCCCAGCCCTGCTGCGCAAAATGCACCTGGGCAAGTGCCTGGAGCAAAACGACTGGGAAAGCCTGCGATCAGATCTCAATGCCCGGCCAATTGGCAGCATAGACGGTACCTCACCTGACGATGCAATCCTTGGTGCATTGAACGAGCATGGAATCTATTCTTCACTGACCTCTGCCAGCCCCGTGAAACAGCCAGCAGGGCTCCCTGTCACAGACAGGGGTTTCACTGGGGACCACCGACCTCTGACCTCTGTTTCAATCTGGGGCACCGGCAGTCCAAAACGCGAATTTATGTATTCAGACGGCACACCTCGCAAACTGCTGGATGTAAGCCGACTTCATGAGCTTGGGTGTCGAGAAAAGGTGAGCCTCGAAGAGGGCATTGCCAAGCTGTATGCCTGGTACAGGAAGCACTGTTTAGAAACCAGGAGTGATACAGAGGGTTGATGAATAGCGAGATAAAAGGCCAGGGTTGATGACATATAAGATGTGACTCCATTCAAAGACTTCACTAAACTAAGAATGGCTTTTATGACACGGAAATTCGCTGTCCCATAGCTCAGCCTTGTGATGGTAGTAGGATGATTCGCGTGCAAAAAAGTTCTTTTTCTCGGGTGGTATGAAAGATTCGTTATCTTTTTGTCGAACTGGATTATATATCGACTTTTTCAGAAAGCCACTCGTTTATGAGTGTTTCTTCAGGTGTTTTTAGCTCCTTAGCTTTATTCTTGATGTGTTCATACAAGTCCTTGTCGATTCCAACATACTTCTTTTTCTTTATAGAAAACTGGACTTCATCCGACTCTTTGACATCGTCGAATTCTCCAAAATCGTGTTCGTCCCAAAATTCCGAAGCTTCATAGATGGATATGTTTTCGTCCTGCTTATTTGTTTGCATAACGTCTCCCTTCACTCTTGCTCATGGCCCGTGCAGTCACTATGAGCGCCTTGTTGTCCAACTTTCTAATGAAAAATACGGATAAGTAACGTCCTGATTGGGTTTTGCCCAAGGCATTATACAAATGCTCTCCTTCTACCCTGCCCTTTTCCTTTTTAAATATTCTGCAATTTCCGGATAGAACTTCTTCCACCTCAGACGGCAAAACTGAATGTTTCCAGGCAAGTTTTTCAACGATTTGATCCAACCAGATTATATCAATTATAAACAATGTCGAACTCGTTGTATAGCAAATGGTAAAACAACTGCAAATCTAAGTGCTTGTCAGCTAAACACATTTTTGGGTTTAGGTCAAGGATGATTTATAACATGGAAGAATTTTTGGCTGGCTGCCCTTTTCCCTGGAATACCATTAGGCAAGGGCGAAGAGGGAATGACAGAAAAAGCGGTGAGTGATGAGCGATGAGCGGTGAGTGAGCGATGAGTGGTGTGTTTTTGAAAGTCAGTACTTTCAGCGCCTGAGAGCATGAACATTATTTTTAACTTGTGATACTTGTCCTGCCTGATAGATACCTATCGTGCTTTATGGCCTTTGGGGCCTTCCCAGCCAGCCTGGGAGCTCAGCTTTTTTTATGAGCCATTCCGGGATTCTTCTGCATTAAGTAGGGAGTAGGGAGTAGACAGCGAGGTGAAGAGAGTGAGGAGTGAGGAGTAAGGAGTGAGGAGATATTCTGGAATGCTGGCCCCAGTGAAATCCGCTACGCTGATACTTCGTATATTTCACGGGGTGAAAATGCTGGAATGCTGGGATGCTGGAAGAAAGTAGGGAGTAGGCAGCGAATAGTGAGGAGTGAGGAGTGAGGAGATAGAAAGTGGAGATCAGACGTCGGACGTCGGGAAGAACCAACAGGGACGGTTGTACGGATGGACGGATGGACGGGAAGAAGGAAGACGCAAGTCGGAAATCGGAGGTCAGCTTAGAGGCATAGCGCATAGGGCGTCCCAGTGAAACCCTCTACGAGGAGCCTTACAGGCTGTTTCACGGGACGAGTAGAACATAGGCAGAGGGCGAGAAGATAGAGGTCAGAGATCAGTGGCATGAGCAAGAATAGATGAAAAAAAGAGAGCAGAAATATTGGGTGAATAAAGATAGGACGGTTTAGATGTATTCGTCCAATTGGCTTACAGGTGATCGAAAATTTTTATTAATCATGCTCGCCAATATTGCATTAGCCTCTTTGAGCTCCAACATCTGATAACGGACTAAAGTGATCAATATGCCCAATGTACCTGTAATTCTCACTTTCATTGTAGTATAACCACAATTTTTATACCGCTTTTCAATCAGCTCAAATTTTCCAATAGAGGCAAAGCTTGAGAGTGCTGTGGTATCAAAAATGTAATCAGGCATTGTCAGCATCCTGGAGGAGATCCTCGGTAGTTGACGGGCCCAGGTGAATGAAGACCCCACTCTCGCGGAGGAGCTCCTTCATTTCCTCGTGTGAGCAGCCAAGCAGTTCAGCTGCTTTCCCCAGACTTATTTCTCCGTTTGAGTAGGCGCTAACAATCATTTGACGTTTGATTTCAGGCTTTGATTGAAAGAGGGCCCGCAATGCACTGCGCAAGACAGCCTTTTCATCTGGAAACAGCTTAGACTTTACTAGTTGATTGACTTCCCAATCAATTGCATCAGTTTCTCTCATGCTATCCTCCATCTTTTTTGTTCAGCGGTAAAGTTTGAAAAAGCATCAAGTATATCTTTGCAAATTACCTCCTATAGCTCTGTACCCATGATTTTTTATACCCATTTTAAGAACTGAGTATAAGTATCATATTGTTGTCAAAACAATATGTCAACATGCTGTTTTGTTAATTTTTCAAGAAAGATAAAGGAGCAAGGTAAGCGTTCACAGGGGGTCTTCCACTGCGTCTCCGGTCATTGTTCTAAGATTAATCCTGATCATCACCCCAAGCTCTTGCTCATTTTAGACTTTCTCAATGCCATTGGGAGCATTTCTGACTGTCGAAGTCAGTTTGGCTTTCACAATCTCAAAGGTCAACGCAAAGACGAGTATTCTATGAAAGTAAGTGGAAATTATCGAATCACTTTCAAGTGGGATGGCCGGGATGTTTATGACGTTGACTATGAAGATTACCACTAAAACGGAGAAAAAAAATGATCCCAGAAAAGCGCCGACCTACACATCCGGGCACAATCCTTCGTGAAATGTTTTTAAGGCCGCGGAATGTCAGCATGACAGACCTTGTGGAGGCGACGGGCATTTCGCGGAAGCATCTCAGCAGGATAGTTAATGGACACGCCAAGATCACGCCCTGTGTGGCAATAAAACTTTCCGCGGCCCTGGATACCTCTCCTGAGCTTTGGTTGAATGCACAACGCAACCTGGATATTTACGATGCCCGCCAAGACCTTAACGATTGGAAACCGTTTCGAATATTTGAACCTGAAGAAGAGATGAGCTTGAAGAAGAGATGATAGGGAGAAAAAATGCTGGAATGCTGGTATACTGGAATTCTGGAAGAAAGTAAGCAGTAAGGTGTAGGCAGTGTTCGGATGTCGGAGATCGGGAAGAAGTAAGCAGTAGGCAGTAGGCAGTGTTCGGATGTCAGAGGTCGGATGTCGGGAGGAAAGTGAGGAGTAAGGAGTGAAGAGTGAGGAGATAGAGAGCGGAGGTCAGACGTCTGAGATCGGCTAAGAGGCAGAGATCGGAGGGCCGGAAGAAGTAAGCAGTAGGGAAAAGGTAGGGGTCGGAGAGGATTTTGTGGTCCGGAATGAGTTGAAGACTTATTGATTCAGCAATTCCACAAATTGTGCCTTGGACAAACCTGCCTGTTCCAAAATAGCTACCAGAGTTCCCTTGGGGATCGTATCTTTGTCAGGCACTATGACAAGTTTTGTTTGTTCTTGATCACGCTTGACTAAGGCCACATGACTGCCTTTTCCTCTTTTCGGGGCATCAATGAATCCAGCTTTCCGCAGGGTTTTGACAACCTTTTTTGAGGAAACGACAGGAAGTTTTGTCACGGCAAAGTAGCTTCCAGATGAGTCGTGAATTTATCTTTGGCAAAAAGGCTCTCTTTGAGATCGTCCATAAAGCCCAATTCAACAGCATTCTCGAGATATAATTGTACAGCTTCTTTTAAGTTTTCAATAGCTTCTTGAGGGGTATCGCCACAACTGGCGACTCCCAGTTCCGGACATTTAGATACGTAGGCCTCAGATTCTTTCCAGACGACAGCTGTATAATCAAATACATTCATAGCAGCCTCCTCTCATATTTTATAGAAAAGACTTTACCCAGTTTGGCTTTTCAGGTCAAATCAATCCCTCATGCTGGCTATCGGCTGGTCCGGCCATAGAAAGATGCAAGTGAAAAACTGTTTTTGCATTCGGCAGAGTTCAGAGATCAGGTCAGGAAATATCTTTGAGCAGTCCACTGGCGTATTTGTGCAGCACGCTTCCAATGAGGGTTTGATACGGAATGCCTTCCCGGGCCGCCTTTCGCTGCAACGCGCTGAGGTCGTTTTCTGATATGCGGATATTGATTTTACGATTTTTTTTCACCGTATGCCTGGCCACTGCCTGGAAGTCGATCCCTGAAGGTGATGGTTTGAGTTCGCCCTGTTCATAGGCGTTTAAAATTTCAGTTTCATAATCATCAAGCTGAATATTATTTTGTTTCTCAGTCATTTTTTCCAAAGGTAATTCCTCTTTCTGTGGCCAGGATCTCATTTTTTTCCGGATTCCACTTGAATACCTTCATTTTTTGAATGTAAGACATGAGATAGACAATGTCAATATTTCTAGTTAATCAAGCTGGTCAAAAAGAGCTTTACAAACAACGCTTATAAGTTTAGAAAGTTTCTTTGTTGATGAAAAAGCATGTACTCTGGGCATGAGGGTGGATACTTACCTCAGCCCTCCCCTGATCACTCATATCTCGTATTAAACAAGAATTACCTCGAAGAGAGCCTGCCCTTCGGAGAAGGGCGGCCTACTGGGCCAAGGCTCTTCCGTAGGGCGGGCTCTGCCCATTTCGGGCCAGTTTCATCACGTGATCAAACTGGAGGTTTCTCGCCAGAGGCGGCGCTGGCTTCTGCTCTCTTGCTGCTTACTGCGTACTGCCTACGCCCTACTTTCTTCCTGATCTCCGACGTCTGACCTCTGACCTCTGTTAAAAAGATTTCCCTATGTACTCCTACCTGACCAACCCCGAAAAGCAGGCCAAGCTCAGGCTTCTTCTCTATGATGCCGGGCTGATTTTATCTGTTTTTCTCCTCTCCTATATATTCCGGGTCGTGTTTTACGAAGGCGGGCACCTTGTGCAGATCCCTTTCCGGATCTCCTGGCTGGTGATCATGGGTCTGGGGGTGCATTTGATTGTCTTTTACACCTTTGGCCTGTATGACCCCAAAACCCATGCCAATCGAAAGATATTGGCTATCAATGTCTTTTTATCTGTTGTCCTGGGCAGTGCTGGCATTGGACTCCTTTCCTTTGCCTTCCCTGAATATAAAATCGGCCGGATTTTGTTGAGCATGCACTTTGCCTTGGCTGTGGCCTTTATCTATGCCTTGCACGCAACCTACGGCCCACGACTGCTCCAGGGCGAAGTCCGGGATGTGGCTGTATTGGGCTGGAATCCATTGGTGGCCAAGGTGGTTCGGGAGCTGGGCAGCCAGGACAGCGGATACCGGCTCAAGACCCTGGTTATTTCCGATCAGCAAGAGGCTCCTTCCAACACTCGGGATCTGCCGGTGTATATGGCCTCCAATCTGGAGACCGCCCTGCAGGTCCCAGATATTCAAACCGTCGTTTTGACCCAGGAGCTCAAAGACAAAAAATCCCTGCACAAGGCCTTGGTGGATCTCAAATTCCAGGGCCTGGAGATCTATGACGGGGCCACCTTTTATGAACGGGTCTTTTCCCGGGTCCCGGTCTCTGAGATCAGTGAGGGCTGGCTGCTCTTTAAAGGCCAGGATCAGCCCTTTCAGCCGGCCATGTACCAGCATGGCAAGCGGATAATGGATGTGTGCGCATCGATCTGCATTCTGGCCCTAAGTAGCCCCCTTTTTCTGCTCACTGCCCTTTTGATCAAGCTGGACTCCAGAGGCCCTGTTTTTTTTAAGCAGGAGCGCCTGGGCGAGTTTGAGCGGCCCTTTACCCTGATGAAGTTCCGGACCATGGTGGACAATGCAGAAAAACAGACCGGTCCGTGCTGGGCCAAGGATAACGACCCCAGGTTTACCCGGATGGGCAAGTTTTTGCGCAAGACCCGGATGGATGAGTTCCCCCAGTTCATCAATGTGCTCAAAGGAGACATGAGCATTGTCGGTCCCCGGCCCATCCGCCAGCATTTTGCGGACATCTTTGCAGAAAAGTTTCCCTTCTATCGCCTGCGGTTTAAGGTCAAGCCCGGGATTACCGGCTGGGCCCAGGTGAATATGAGTTACGTCAATTCAGATGAGGACCAGTACGAAAAGCTGGAATACGAGTTTTATTACCTCTATCACCAGTCCCTGTTTCTGGATCTGTTTATTATTTTAAAGACTGTGCAGTCGGTGGTGCGGATGAAAGGCGGTTAAGAATTCTGGGATTAGAAGAAATGCTGGGATGCTGGGACATAAAAGAAATGCTGGGATGCTGGGATGCTGGAATGCTGGGACATAAAAGAAATGCTGGGATAAGAATAATGCTGGAATGCTGGGACATAAAAGAAATGCTGGGATGCTGGGATGCTGGAATGCTGGGATAATAAGAAATGCTGGGATAAGAATAATGCTGGAATGCTGGGACATAAAAGAAATGCTG
>CAZUER010000090.1:0-6704 GCA_964619345.1 uncultured Desulfohalobiaceae bacterium | reverse complement strand
GGATGCTGGGATACTGGGATGCTGGGATAATAAGAAATGCTGGGATGCTGGAATACTGGAATGCTGGAATTATTGAAGAGAGCAGGGACGTTGGGATGAAAACAGATTGGGGATGGAGGCATGAAATATACTCGGTTTGAGGAGTTGCCGTGCTGGCAGAAGGCCCGGGAGCTTTGCCAGGAGGTATATAAGCTAATCAATAAGCAGGCCTTCTCCAGGGATTTCAGCTTAAAAGATCAGATCTGGCGGGCTTCGGGCTCAGCAATGGATAACACGGCAGAGGGGTTTGATGATCAATCAGTGAAAGAATTTATTAAGTTTCTGGGATATTCTCTCAGGTCATGCAGTGAGGTGCAGTCTCAATTGTACAGGGCCTTGGACTGTGGGTATGTAAGTAATGAAGAATTTGAACATGTCTATGCCCTTGCAGGTGATTGCAGGTCACAAATAAAGTCGTTTCGGGCTTGGTTACGAAAGAATAAGCAGTAAGACTTATGGAATGCTGTGATGCATAGCCAGAGATCAGATATCAGATGGCCGCAGACGGCCAGTTTGATAGAGTAAGAAACAGTTTCAAAAAAGGCAGGGCCCGACACTCACTTCCACTTGAAAAGTCACTGCCAAGACCAGACGTCTATGCCAAAAGTGAGTGTCGGGCCCGCCCTACGAAAAGGCCGTTGCCTCGTCGTGGTCGTAGTCATACAAGGCCGCCCTTGCCCTCAAGGGCTGGCCCTCTTTTTCTTCGTTCCCAGGGTTTATCCAATGAAATATCTTCCATTTCACCGGGATCCTCCCTGGGGACGTCTTCTCTTGTGGCTCTGGCCACCTTCTGAGGCCAGATGCTCGCAAAGCTCGCATCAAGGTAGCCAGGCTGGAGCCTGGCGATCCCGGTCGTTAGAGCCAGTGTCGCATAAGCTAACTTCCTGTTTCATACGAGAGGCCAGGGAAGAGTGTAGGAAGTAGGCAGTAAGCAGTAGGGAGTAAGCAGTAGGGAGTAAGCAGGCAGAAGAATGCTGGCATACTGGGATGCTGGAATGCTGGAAGAAAGTAGGGAGTAAGCAGTAGGGAGTAAGCGGCTTTGAAGAAGTAGGGAGAAATGCTGGGATGAGCAAAGAAGAGGGACGGATGGATGATTGGAAGGACGAGAAAGAATAAAGAAGGACGGGTGGACGGAAAATAAAGAGGGAGGGTATCATGTGGCCGCCGGTTCAATCCGATTCAGCCAGCTCAGGCGATCATAGTGTTTGTCATAGGAATAGAGTTCATAGATTTCCTTTGTCCTTATGCTGCAGGCGTTATATGCGTCGATGTAATCAATTGGTATCCACAAAACGCATATCAGCGATCCTCTTCTGCGATTTTTTTGGCCATAGCCTTGCGGACGGATTCCCGAATATCTTCGAAGTCGCCGGTTTCTCCCTTTGCAGGCACACTGCCCCGAAGCTCCAGAATATTTCCCTGAATAGGCCTGAGGATGACCTTTCCGTCTTCGAGCAGGTAAAACAAGCGATCGTTCGGATTGATTTTCAGAAATTCCCTGATCTTTTTCGGTATTGTCGTTTGTCCCTTGCTTGTGACGATTGACTGGACCATTGAAGCATCTCCTTGCTTGATTTTACATGTATTACATTTAAGAATTTGAATTGTTTTTTGTCAATGTTATCCATTTGTCATTCTTCTTTTATTTGACTTTGGTCATCATGACTGTTCTGATTTTTGGTGTTTGTATCACATCATGTATTTCTGCTGATGAGAAGAAAGAATCAAAATTTCGGATCAAGACCGCAAACATCGGCTATTGTTCGCTGTTTGAGCGGCCGAGTGTGCAGGATTGGGTGGATGTTCTGGGTGATGGGCCAAGGGCGGATGTTGTTTTGCTGCAGGATGTGCAGAGTCAGGGGCAGGTGCAGGACCTGGCTCGCAGGCTAGGCTATGCGCATTGGATCACTGACCCTGCGGCCAGGTCCGGAGGAAGTGATCTGGCCGTGCTATCCACCAGGGAGATCACCAGGTCGCATTATCTGCCCTTTGAGGCCAGTCCGACCGGCAAGGGGGCTTTGTGTGGCCAAGTTATGCTGGCAGGCAGTCAGGCCCTGGTCTGCTCGGTCCATCTGGACCGGGTGGAGCCTACCCCTCAGATCACAGACGGAAAGGTGGATTATCCCTGGTTACAGCTTTTCGCGGAATTTTATCGCGAAGTGTTCACCTCCACGGTCCGAAGCCAGAGCGCCGGGGAGCTTGTGCAGTGGCTGGATGGTTTGGGATGCAAGCGGATCGTGGTGGGCGGAGACTTCAATACTGTCCCCCTGTCCCGGACCGTCCGGACCATGTGCCGGCCTTTCGATGACTCCCTGTGGCCTTCCTGGGACTTTTTCCAGGGGACGTACAAGCCGTTTGATTTTCCGATCAAACCGCGCATTGACTACCTTTTTCATTCCCCGGAGCTTGAGTGCCTGGAGTCCCGCATCATGCACACAACAGCCGGGGATCATTTTCCGGTTTGGGCCGAATTTGCCAAGCATGGTAAAATTCGAATACTGAAGCACGAAATTCGAAACAATCAGAAATAATTCCAAAATTCGAAATTCGAAACGCTGAATTGAGATAAAAGGAGATTCCCAACAGTTATGACGGCATCATTCTTACACAATCGACGTGTCCTGGTCACCAGGTGCTGCGGCACTGTGGGTGCGGAGCTGGTCCGCCAGCTCCTGGAAGAGTATCAGGTGGGCGAGCTCATCGGCCTGGACAACAATGAGAGCGAGATCTTTTTCTGCGAGCAGCGATATCTGAACAATCCGGCCCACTTTTTTCTGGGTGATGTCCGCGATCGGTGGAAGATGGCCCGGCAGATGTCCGATGTGGATATCGTCTTTCACTCCGCCGCCTTCAAGCATGTCATTCTCTGCGAGCGCTCCCCCTTTGAGGCCGTGCAGACCAACATCCTGGGCATCCAGAATGTGGTGGACGCAGCCCGGGAGAACGGGGTGGGCCGAGTCATCTTCACCAGCTCGGACAAGGCGGTCAATCCGACCAATGTCATGGGCACCTCCAAGCTGATGGGCGAGCGGCTGATGACCGCGGCCAACAGCAACCAGCGAAACGGGCATACCCTGTTTGCCTCCACCCGGTTTGGCAATGTCCTGGGATCCAGGGGATCGGTCATCCCCATCTTCCGGGAACAGATCAAAAAGGGCGGCCCGGTGACCGTGACCGACCCGGACATGACCCGGTTCATCATGTCCATCCGGGAGGCGGTCCAGCTGGTCATTGACTCCGCCCTGCTGGCCAAGGGGGGCGAGGTCTTTGTGACCAAGATGCCGGTCATGCGGGTCCAGGACCTGGCCCAGGTCATGATCCAGGAGCTGGCCTCTGTCTTTGGGCATGATCCGAACACGATCCAGATACAGGTCATTGGAACCAAGCCGGGGGAGAAGCTGTACGAGGAGCTCATGAGCCAGGAGGAGACCCGGCGGACCGTGGAGCTGCCCCGCTACTTCGCCGTCTATCCAGCCTTTTCCTCTATTTACAAGGATATTGACTACACCTACCCTGATCAGATCAGCTCCAGGGTGGACCGGGCCTATCACTCCGGCAACGAAAGCCCGATGAGCCAGCAGGAGCTCAAGGATTTTCTGTACGCCAATCAGCTCCTGGAGGGGGAAGAAGGCAAGGAGTTCCGACCTGATCAGCGGTATTGGGGAGACGAGAAGAAGACAGTAGGCAGTAAGCAGTAAGCAGTAGGCAGGGTTTGAAGAAGTAGGCAGTAAGTAGTAGGGAGTAGGCAGCGTTTGAAGAAGTAGGGAGTAAGGAGTAAGCAGTAGGCAGGGTTTGAAGAAGTAGGCAGTAAGTAGTAGGGAGTAGGCAGAAGGGAGAACGGGATCTGAGGTTGGTTGCGAGAGCAAAAATTTGATCAGCGTCATTACTATGTATAATAATATTTATCTTGATGTGTGTGCTTTATGCCGTCCATATGATGACCAGTCATATTCGAGAATTCATCTCGAAACAGTCGCAGTACATTTGATATTAAAAGCTGTTGAAAACGGCCTTTACTCAATGATAAAATCCCCTGTGCATCGTGCAGAGATATCTGCTATTGGCGATGATCATGAACGAGTTGACTTATTGTATCTGTTGGAAAAAATGTCCAAAAATAAATTTGACATTATGGGTTGGGAATCCTATTGCTTTTTGCGATAAGGAGGATCTGAGATGAACATTCGTCATATATCTGATAAAGATTTGATAGAAAAGGGAACCAAGATTTTATTTGAAGAGCTTGGTTATTCAGATGCTCTGCGCTTTCTTTCTATGCCCAGGGAATTGCGTGAAGAAAGTGTGCAAAGGCATCGTCGATGGCAAGAAGGATTAGATAAAAATACATTTTTTGATGAGGTGTTTGGTCGAGAAGAGAATCAGACGAAGGAAGAAAGTAGGCAGTAAGCAGCGTTTGAAGAAGTAGGCAGTAAGCAGTAGGGAGTAGGCAGGCGGAGGAAGAAGTAGGGAGTAGGCAGTATGCAGCGTTTTAAGAAGTTTTGAGTACATACCTTTTAATAGACACGAGCCTTATTTATTTGATACTGAAATATATATGAACAGTCTTGACATACAACCATATAGTGATGAACGAAATGAGCTAATAGAATGGATCAAATGGAGTCATGGAGACCGCTTTTCCTCCAGAAGAAATAGATATTTACCTCAATAAGCGGGGTTTTATATTCATTGGGCAAATAAAGGAAGTCTTGCAATGGACCTAAAATCTAATAAATTAATGGATTATTTAAGTGAAGGGATCCTTCATCCTGAAGTAAGTGGTTTTGAACTGCTGGAAATCTTAGATATTCGCAGTCAATTGGCATCCAGAGAACCACTTCTGAATGAAAATGAAAAGGCCAGATTGGAAAAAATGGATCGTCAACTATCACGGGTTGCCGAATCCTGGGCAGAACGTATTTCAGAAGTAGCTGACTTGGCAGAAATGAGAAAAAGGAACCATGTGCTTCCATCCCATTGGTGGTGGTATTTGGATGAAATGAGTTGCAACAGTGAAGAAGCTGTAGGCAGTAGGGAGTAGGCAGAAGGAAGAGCATGAGAGAGCTTGGAGCAAGGAGAGGGTATGGGAAATGGGTATCGGGGGTACAAGGATCTGAATGTGTACAAATTGTCATATCAGATGGCCCTTGAGATACATGAGATATCCAAAACCTTTCCTCCTGAAGAAAAGTTTTCCTTGACAGATCAAATACGCAGGGCATCACGGAGCATCCCTACAAATATTGCTGAAGCATGGAAGAAAAGACAGTACCCCAAAGCATTTGTGAGCAAAATAAGCGACAGCGCCGGGGAGGCTGGTGAAGTTGAGGTCTGGCTCGATTTCTCAAGAGACTTTGGATACATGAGTGCTGAAAAGCACAATTACTTTATGAACAATTACGACGAGATAAACAAGATGCTTTTCGGCATGATGAATAAGCCGGAGAAGTTCTGTAAGATGTAGCATGTAAGAAGTAGGCTGTAAGAAGCGATTGAAGAAGTATGCAGTAAGCAGTAAGCTGTACGCAGCAAGACTGAGAGAGGGAGCAAGTAGAACAGAATGAAGTAGGCAGTATGCACTATGCAGCCTTGAAAGAAACAATAGATAAGTAGCAGGCAAAAATGATCTATCGAAAAGCTTAGAAAGCAAATAGACTTTTGCACACTTTTGTCTTACTGATTGCTTCTTTCTCCACTATGCTTACATTCTTAACCCTGTTTCACTGCCTACTGCCTACTGCTTACTTTCTTCAAACGCTGCCTACGGCCTACTGCCTACTGCATACTCTCTTCACTCTGCCTACTGCATAGTGCCTACTGCTTGCTTTCTTCATGCTGCTTACTGCATACTGCCTACTGCATACTTTCTTCACTCTGCTTACTAAAAAAAGGGGTTAGACAACGTGTCACATATTCTTATCCTGGGCGGTGATGGGTACCTGGGCTGGCCGACAGCCATGTACTTTTCCAACCGTGGCTATGATGTCACGGTGGTGGACAACTATTTTCGGCGCAATGCCTGCACTGAACTGGATGTAGGCATGCTCTATCCTGTGCCTACTTTGCAGGAACGGGCCAAGATCTGGCATGAGCTGACAGGACATGAAATCAAGGTGGTCATTGCCGATCTGACTGATGCGGAGGTAATGCGCGGGCTCTTTGATGGTCGGGTCAAGTATCAATGGGCTGTGGATAATACATTTCCCGGCATTCCGGAGACCATCATTCATTATGCCGAACAGCCCTCTGCCCCCTATTCGCTCATCAACTACAAGTACGCCAACATCACGGTGGCCAACAATCTGCTGATCACCAACAATCTGATCTGGGCCTTGCGCGATTTTTCCCGGAACACTCATGTGATCCATATTGGGACCATGGGTGAGTACGGCACCCCGAATATTGATATCGAGGAAGGCTGGCTGGAGATTGAGCACAAGGGCAGAAAGGATACCTTTCTGTTCCCCCGCCAGGCGTCCTCTCTGTACCACACCACCAAGATCATGGACACGGACCTGTTCTGGTTCGGGGTCCGCATGTGGGATCTGCGTGTGACCGATCTAATGCAGGGACCGGTCTATGGGATCGAGACGGAAGAATCTGAGATCAGTAAGCTTTCACAATAAAAAACGCGAGAAAAATTGACTCTTTTTTACGTTTACTGA
>CAZUER010000089.1:0-16920 GCA_964619345.1 uncultured Desulfohalobiaceae bacterium | reverse complement strand
TTAATAATATCTATAGGAATACCATGCCATAGATCAGTCCCCCCTAAAAGGATATACCGATATTCATTTTCGTCTTCAAAATATTTTTGACGCTTACCAATACGACTTAGAAGGACATCAAACTTTTCTTCTATTGAGATTTGCTGTAACATTCTATCGATTTTATTAAATTTATCCTTTTTAGATTCCATATTAACAGCCCTTATTCTAATAGTTTTTTCTACTAATATACATATTTATCAATTACTTCAGATTTATTTTATAGCAAAATTCTTTATATAAATACCTCTGTAAAGCTATAATCTTTTTATTGATGTAATAAATTTTAATAGACTTAATATTTATGAGGTTATCTTAATAATTTGAATTCGACGATTCCCAGTATCCGCAATGTAAATAATACCTTCATTACTGACAGCTAGACCGCTAGGGCCTAAAAATTGACCAGCTTTCATTCCTGGTTGACCAATAATGGAAATTTTCTTTGAATGTATATCGATTATGCGAAGATGGTTTCTGACACGATCAGCAAATATTAACTTTTCACTGCCTCCTAAACTTATTAATGCTAGGGAAGATACTCTTGAATCCAAGTCTCTTTCCCCAATGCCCACATAAAAGACTTTTATTGGCTCCCCATTAAGATCAAAAATATGTATAAAAGGTTCATGGTCGTCGCATACAAAAACCTTATTTCCTTTTACAAAAACATCAGAAGGAGAATACCAACAGCCTGGAAACGATCCAATCTCAACTCCTGAAACCCCAGAAAACACCCCCCACCAATTAATTGGCTCAGCAGTTAATTTTCCATCCTCAAATCTTATTGGAGAGAATGCTTGAACTCGATGACCATAGAATTCTGCCAAATATATGGTTCCATTCTTTGCACAAGCAATACCTGTGACATTATAAATTGTGCCCAAAGGACTATTTTTCCTTCCACGGCTAAACTCAGCGAATGATCCGAGAAGTCTTAGCTCACGATCGAAAACTAATATTCGCTCACTTTCTGGCCCCGTCCACCCGCTTCCTGACATAAACATGCTAACTAATATTTTTTCATCGGGGGTTACCCCAATTGCATAAGGGTAAGACGTTTCTCCTATCTCGCCCATCGATTTTCCAAGAGGCCCAGGTATAGGAATACGAAAATCTACATTTACACTTTGAGTACCTTGTTTGGTAAACTTAACAAGCTGACGTTCGTGATAGTCAACAAAAACAAACCCATCTGGTATGGCGACTATGTTGGTGGGTTCGCTAATTTTTACTTTATTCTTCTGAGTGCCATCTATTATATCTAAAACTTTGGTCTTCATTCAATACCTCATAATGGGTACGATTTATAGACTTACATCATAAAGACAATTTCAATTGTGAGCATCAGCGAATATTTTCAACACGATTGCTTAGGATTTTTCTTTTTTTTATCATAGAAAGCTTGAACATTTTTATCAAATATTTTAGATATAACACTTTTTGGTGAAGCAAGCTCAGTAAGACTTCTGATATCAATATAAAGCTCGCCAGTCTCTCGGAGAAATTCTTCAGTAGATAAAATATTTTGCTTCATTTTGTTATTCACAAAAATGCTAAAACAATGGCCCCAAATAATAAATTTTTGAACTATAAAATGACCTGACCGTCCAGGAGGAAATCCCATAAAGAGGCCAGGATCAAACTTCCCATCTAGTTCATATCTTGATACAAATATTGGGAACCTTGACTCTTTAACGAACTTTTCATTGAATAATATATCTCTTAGTGTTTCATCATACGGACCAAGATTATAATCTTCATAGAAATTGCTTGAAGAAATGGACATGCGCCACAACAAAGAAAGTACAGCCAATTTGAATTCTTTATACCGTATGTTTTTCACCTTAATGGCTTCATTCTTAATTTCTTGTATATCTAGATATGAGCTAGACTTTTTTTCAAAATCAATCAAATCATGTTTTAAAATATTCTCCCACTTAGAAAATTTACACTCACAATCTTTACAAAGCAATTTTTCTCTAAACCCTTTTTGAACTGGAGATAATGAATCATGTTTTAAAGATATTGGTAAGGCTTTATGTTTATTATCATATAAACTTTTCCAGAATGCCTCAGGTATAATATGTGAATTTCTGAGTTCTAAATCTCTATTGCAAAGTATGCATGCCATAGAATTTCGATAGCGTTGAACATCAGTCGATCCGAGAAGGATAGCGTATCAACGCTTTCTAGGGTCAATTTATTTATTTTGACTTGTAAATTAATGGATTATCAGTGAATGGGTTTAAATATTGAGTTATTTAAGTCTTAATGTCCGCATTGTCCACTCAGGATGGAATCGTTTGTTAATCATTTCCAAGGCCTTATGGGTATCTCCTAGGAGAGAACCAGTCATTGGGGGTGCAACTCTCTGCCCATCGGGTGTGCGAAGGGCATCTGCAAACAAGCGGATTAGGTGAATTGGATTTTGCCCTTTACCTTCCTCTCCCCACACAAATTGCACACCAATTTCTCTTATCTTTTCACCGTCAATTACAAATACATCTACACCTTCATCAACAAATAACATTTCTGTATAAGTGTCCTCGGCGAGCCTACCGATCATCATCACAACTCGGAGCACAGCAGCAGCACTCGTTTCGCCAGGCATCTCCTTTATATCTATGCACAATACACCATTTCTTGTAGATGTTGACAAAATGATTCCATCAGCGGATGGATCATTATTAATTCTGTTTTGTATTTTAGAAAGGGGTACAGAAAAAGGTTTTTTTGCTAGACTATCACTTTCATATGTATTTTCCAACGCGTATGCTGTATACGTTGAAAAAACAAGTATCGACATGACGATAACATATATCAATATTTTGTTGTTAATAGTTATTTTCATATGAATTCTCCGTTTATTTAACGTACTAATAATTAGTATAAATTTATATACAAATTCATTCACAATAACAAGTCAAAATTAAGGCTATCATCGTCAATCTATTGAAACTTGCAAATAATCAAGCAAAACTTAATTATATAGTCTATATGAATAAAATTTACAGGAAAAATATTTTACAAACAATTATTACTATGATCTAATACAATTATAGTAATGATAAATATTGTAAGTATTACTAATGAATAGGAAAAATATATACTAAAGACCAAACCATATTTCATGGCAAACTTACAATGCGTCTATACAAGATAAACATAAAAATATATAAAAATGATATAGTTATTGTTTGCCATGCATGTTTTTAGTTAGCCCTAGCAAAAAAAAGCTACTCTGTCAACTTTATTTTCAAATTATTTTCTACACGTTATTTCAGGAGACTCAATGCTGGTTTTCGATCTGAAATCATACGGTCTCCTGCCTGAACTCACCCGCACTCACTGCCTTTGGATTTACGATAAGACCCACATCCATTTCTCGAATCGTTTGGCTGAGGGAAGTTTTGACTTAACGATGAGCAGATACACGTCATGGCGAGGGATTATGGTGACATTTGGATTTCCCCGTCGATTTGACGGGTCCAATTTTAGGGTAATGGATTCTTCACAGTGTTTCCGGATTGCCTGGGAAGTATCTCCATAACCCAAAGCCAGGGCCACATCCTTGGCCACGAACCAGACGTTATCTTCCGGGTCGAGTAGGACTCGGAAAACAAAAAGCCCCTGAGAGATTTTCCTCCCAGGGGCCTTGAGTTCACCTTAAGACATCCCTCAGCAGCAGACAGATTGTAACTAATTTAGGCGTAGCACAATGATTTTTCTCCCGACACTTTGGTCATCGTAAATCGTTGTGTTTATTGTAGGGGGTTCCGACAAATTCCCCGACAGGTTGTCGGGATTTAATCACTGGGAACCCCTATGGTTCCTGAGTGCGCCAGGAAGGATTCGAACCTCCGGCCTTCTGATTCGTAGTCAGATGCTCTATCCTGCTGAGCTACTGGCGCCCAAAAAACTTTTGTAAGCAAAGGCAGGTGCATTGTCAAGCTTAAACAGGCTTGTCTACACCTGCAAAGTGTTCAGCCAGTTGCCGACGATATTCCAGACCCTTTCCGCAGTAGCGCTGAACTGGTGGTCGGCCTGGGGGATGATGTGCAGCTCCTTGGGTTCTGCGGCTGCGGCGTAGAGCTCCTGTGCATCGCTGACCGGAACCACGTCGTCGTTTTGGCCGTGGACAATCAAAAGGGGACGCGGGGAGAGATCGGCGGCTGCCTGGAGCAGGTCGTGCCTGGCCAGATCTTGGATGAAATCTCTTTTCAGGTGCACGGTTCCATTTTCATCTGCCAAAACCACCCGGTCATCATCTGTTTCAGAAAGGATGACCTCTGCAAATAGGTTCTTAAGATGGACCGGGGCGGCCCAGGTGCAAGTTGCTTCAACTCTGGGGTCTTGGGCCGCCTGCCCCAAAACAGTGCTTCCGCCGAAGCTGCGGCCCATGGTCACCACCGGTCCCGGTTCCTGCTCAATGCACCAGTCTACAACAGCGTTCAGATCCTGGATTTGATGGGTCAGGGTCAGGTCTTCGAAGTTGCCTTCACTCTGGCCGTTGCCGGCGAAGTCGAAGAGAACGAAGGAAAAGCCGGTCATAACGCTCAAGGCCTCAGCCATGGCCTTGGCCTTTCCCCCGCCTTCCTTGCTGCCGGTAAAGCCGTGGCAGACAATCACCCAGCCTCTCGAATCAGGGCCAAAACGTAGACAGAGGGCAGCAAGGCGTTGTCCTCTGTGGTTTTGTATCGTTTCTTCCTGCCAGCTGGCCATACATTTTCTCCAAAGTGTTCATATAAGTGGCGCTTGAAGTTTAGGAAGGGCCTACCTGGAAGTCAAGGCCGCAAATTTCCCCTTGACTGATATTATATCAAGTCTTAATATGAACAAGTGTTCAAATGAACGGATGTTTGTTCGGAGTGTGAATCCATGACTGAGCATGTTCCCTCAGATGTCTGCCAGGAACGGATGGTTCATCCGGAAAATCTGGAGCTGGTGCGCCAGGAGATGCCTGACGTAGATATCCTCTGCGATATGGCCGATTTGTTCAAAGCTCTGGGAGATCGGACCAGGGTAAGGATCCTTTTCGCCTTATCCAAAACCGGGCTGTGCGTTTGCGATCTGACCGAGATACTTGGCATGTCCTCTTCGGCCGTCTCGCATCAGCTCAGGGTCCTACGGGCTTCCAAGCTGGTCACCTTTAGCCGGGAAGGAAAGAATGTTTTTTATCGGTTGGCCGACGACCACGTGCAAAAGATCTTTGAGCAGGCTCTGGAGCATGTTCGGGAATGAAATGCTGATATGCTGGAATACTGGGATGATGGGATGTATAAGCAGAGGTCAGAGATCAGAGGTCAGAGGTCAGGCGGAGGAATAAAGAACATGCTGGGATACTGGAATGATGGAATGCTGGGATGCATGACCAGATGTCAGAGATCAGGAAGAAAGTAAGTATGCAGTAGGCAGTACGTACAGAGGGCATGAGGCAGAGGGCATGAGGCAGAGGACATGGGGCAGAGAGCATGGGGCAAGACACAAGAAAAGGGACAGATGGGCAAAAAAGAAGATAAGAAGTTGGTTTTAGGATTCTGATTGATCAAGATTTTTTTGTTTCTTGTTTCACTTTTTCATAGATCCATACTTTTAACAGAGAGTCTCTGTCGACATTGATGGTTTTGCATATTTTATCTATCTGATGAATGATGTCTTTTGATACTTCTACTGTAATGTTTATTGAATTTGCAACAATCCAATACAAGGATTGGGTCTGTATGAATTTATGTGTAAAGAAATAAGGGGTTTTTGAGAATCTTTAGCCATGAGAGCATTTAACGCGAGATAGTAAATAATGACTGAGACGTACCAAATACAAGACATACAATGCGCTCCAGGCGGGTGCGGGTGCAGAGGTGAATGCCGGGTGGACGAAACTGAACAAAAGGGACCCTATCTCTCTTTAGGCCGGGAGTTGATGCATCTTTGGCCGGGAGCTGCTCTCTTTGCCGCCGGGCTAGGGGTAAAGTACCTTATGCCCTGGGCTCCGTCCTGGCTTGAACCTCTGTTTTTTCTGGCTGCTTATGTATTGGCCGGGTGGAGCGTTCTGGCCATGGGGCTGCGCAGTCTTTTAACCAGGGGACTGCTGGACGAGTTCGTGCTCATGAGTCTGGCAACTTTAGGGGCCCTGGCTATCGGAGCTTATGCCGAGGCTGTGGCCGTGATGCTCTTTTACCGCATAGGCGAGACCTTCCAGGACAGTGCAGTCCGGCGGTCTAGACAATCCGTGGCTTCCCTACTTCAGTTGCGTCCGGACACAGCTCGGGTGGTGGATGTTGAGGGTCTTGTCCTTCGTGATCCAGCCCAGGTGCAGGTGGGCCAAACCATCCAGATTCATCCCGGGGAACGTGTCCCTCTGGATGGGACTGTACTCAGCGGCCAAAGCCGGGCCGATACCTCGGCTTTGACCGGAGAGTCCCATCCCAGGGCCCTGAAGCCCGGGGACGGCATCCTGTCCGGGATGGTCAACCTGTCCGGATTGCTGACTGTCCGGGTAGATAAGCCGCTGGCCCAGTCTACGGTATCAATCATCCTGGATCTGGTCCAAAACGCGGCCCAGAATAAGGCCCCCACAGAGCAGTTCATGACCCGTGTGGCCCGGGTTTATACACCGGTTGTAGTCGGATTGGCCGCGCTGATCGCCTTCGGACCGATTTTGGCCGCCAATATTCCGGGGACAGAGAACCTCTTTGCCTCGCCTCCCCAACTTGAGGACTGGGTGTACCGGGGCCTGGTCTTTTTGGTCATTTCCTGCCCCTGCGCCTTGGTCATCTCCATACCTTTGGGATTTTTTGCTGGTATAGGGGCCGGTTCCAAGCAGGGTATCCTTATTAAAGGGGCCAATTTTCTGGAGGCCTTGAACCGGGTGAAAACAGTGGTCTGGGACAAGACCGGAACCCTGACCCAAGGCCGTTTTGCCGTGCACAGCGTGCACCCGGAAGATGGTTTTTCCCGAAAGGATGTCCTGTCTTTCGCCGCCGCTGCGGAGAGGCATTCATCCCACCCTATTGCCCGGGCCATTGTCCGGGAAGCAGGTTCGCCGGGAGCCGGGGGACAGGAGTCGGGAATCTGGAGTCTGGAGGCAGAAGAGGATAAACAGAAGCCAGAGATCAGAGACCAGAGATCAGATAGCCAAGACCAGAGAACAGAAGTCAGAGGAGAGAAGGCCGAGACCGAGGTGGAGGAGGTCTCCGGCCAAGGCGTCCAGGCTGTGATGAAAGGACAGACAATAATGGTTGGAAGAGAGGCCTGGATCCGATCCAGGGGAGTGTCTCTGGTGGATGAGCATGTCGGGCAGCCCGGGATCTGGGTGGCTGTGGACGGAAAGCCGGCCGGCCGGATAGTGGTCCGGGACCTTCTTCGCCCCCAGGCCGGCAGGGCAGTGCAGGGGCTGAAAAAGTTAGGGCTGACCCAGTACATGCTTACCGGGGACAATAAGGAGACAGCTGAGGAGATTGGTTTATCTCTCGGCCTGGACGGTGTCCAGGCTGAGCTGCTGCCCCAGGACAAGGTGGCCAAGCTGGAAGCCATTATGGCCCGGGGACGCGGCCGGGGATACACAGCCTTTGTCGGTGACGGCATTAATGACGCCCCGGTTCTGGCCAGAAGCGATATTGGGATAGCCATGGGCGGTCTGGGATCCGACGCGGCCATTGAAGCTGCAGATGTGGTTTTGATGGACGACGATCCGGACAAGCTGGTTCAGGCCCTGTCCCTGGCCGGACGTACCCGGGATATTGTCTGGCAGAACATTGGCCTGGCCATGGGGGTCAAGGCCCTGGTTATGGGCTTTGGTGCCGTGGGTTTGGCCAGTATGTGGGCGGCGGTGTTCGCCGATGTAGGAGTGGCCCTTTTAGCTGTAGGCAACTCGCTGCGGATACTGCGATGATAAGGAAAGGCGGGGAGGCTGAGGGAGGGACTGAAGCGACGTGAGCGATTTTAGTGAGCTAAGCGACTGGGGATGGGTGAATGAGGGAGGGACTAACCCTACAGCGGCAGTTCGGGCATGACCAAAACCTTGAAAGAGCCAGGCAGACGCCTGGCGCTCCCAGAATGGCCAGGGTGGCACCTGGCGGTCCGGAAAGCAAAGCTTTGGGATCACAATCTGTCGCTGTAGTGCTAAGGGATGGAAAAAAGATGGGGGAATGAGAGCAGGGCTTTTTGGTGCTGCTTTACGTTGAACCTGCAATTTTACAACCTTTAAAAACAACCTTGAACAGAAACACAGGAGGATTGGTATGGCTACGATCAAGGTGGAGGGAATGAGCTGTCAACATTGTGTACAGGCCGTGACTCAGGCCTTATCCGGAATCGAGGGCGTGGAGAACGTGACTGTGAGCCTGTCCAAGGGCGAGGCCAGCTTTGAGGAAACCAAGCCCGTGGATATGGAGGAAGTGAAAAAGGCGGTCAAGGAAGCCGGGTATACGGTTGAGGGGTGAATGATGGGAAAACAAGTAGGGAGTAGGGAGTAGGGAGTAAGCAGTATGGGGTAGGGAGGCAGGAAAAGAATGCTGGGATGCATGACCAGAGGTCAGCGATCAGGCATCAGAGGTCAGCGAAGAGGAATAAAGAACATACTGGGATGCTGGGATACTGGAATACTGGAATGTATAACCAAGGGTTCGCAACGCCTCTGGGGCGGCCTCTGGTTTGATTGAGCAAGAGACTGGTTTCGAAGAGGGCTGGCCCCGGTACTCACTTGCTGGATGTTGGTACCTTAAAATATTTCAGATTTGCCGGAGGTAAATCTGAACACTTTGAGTCTTGTGCAAAGGAAAGGGAAATATGAATGAACAGGGAACGGATCAGAGCCAGGGTGGCAATGTGCGCAGCCAGAGGTTCGCCATTCAGGGCATGAGCTGTGCGGCCTGTTCGGCCCGGGTGGAGCGGGTGGTCTCCTGGCTGGACGGGGTGCATTCGGCCCAGGTCAACCTGGCCACGGAGAGCATGCAGGTCAGCTGGGATCCGGACAAGCTGGGTCCGGAAGAGATCAAGGCTGCGGTGCACAAGGCCGGGTACGAGGCAAAGGAGGTCAGTCAAGACTCGCAGGTGGAGCTGGATATTGAAGGCATGACCTGCGCCGCCTGCTCGGCCCGGGTGGAAAAGGCCTTGAGCCGACTGTCCGGAGTGAACCGGGCCGAGGTCAACCTGGCCACGGAAAAGGCCAGGGTGCGCTTTGATCCCGAGCAGGTTCAGAGCACGGATCTGGTGGCTGCGGTTGAGACCGCCGGGTACGGGGCTTCTGTGGCTGTACAGGAAGACAGTGAGGCCTCGGGCGCACAGGATCGTGAGATGCAAAAGCGTTTGGCCGGGCTGAAGACTCGTCTGATCACCTCCCTGGCCTTGGCCGTTCCCCTGTTTTTGTTATCCATGGGTGGCATGATCGGGCTGCCTATTCCCTCCTTTTTGAATGCAAGCTCAGCTCCTCTGACCCATGCCTTGGTCCAATTTCTGCTTACCGTTCCCATTATGTACATCAACCGGGAGTTCTATCTCCAGGGTTTTCCCAGTCTGGCCCGGGGCGGGCCGAACATGGACTCACTTATTGCCGTGGGCACCAGTGCGGCCTTTATCTATTCCACCTGGAACCTGGGGGAGATTCTCCTGGGGCATAACCCAATAGCCAAGGCCCATGATCTGTATTTCGAGTCCGCGGCTATTATTCTCACCCTGATTACCCTGGGCCGGTACTTAGAGAACCGGTCCAAGGCCAGGACTTCGGCGGCCATCCGAGAGCTCATGCAGCTCAGACCGGAGACGGCCACCCGGATTGAGGGTCAAAAACTGGCCACTGTTCCGGTCAACTCCATCCAACCCGGGGACTTGCTGCTTATACGTCCAGGGGAGAGGATACCGGTGGACGGGCGAATCCAGGATGGGCAATCCAGTGTGGACGAATCCATGCTTACCGGAGAGCCCATTCCCAAAAGCAAAGGGCCGGAAGACAGCTTAATCACCGGGACGGTCAATGTGCAGGGCTCTCTGCGCATGAAGGCGGAAAAAGTGGGCCGGGAGACGACCCTGGCCCGGATCATCGCCCTGGTCCAGGAGGCTCAAGGATCAAAAGCCCCCATCGCCAATCTGGCGGACAAGGTCAGCCTGTACTTTGTGCCCACGGTCATTGTCATTGCCGTCATCTCAGGGCTGGCCTGGCTTCTCATCGGTGGGGCGGAGTTTTCCTTTGCCTTGCGCATCTTTGTGGCCGTGATGGTCATCGCCTGCCCCTGCGCCCTGGGCTTGGCCACGCCCACGGCCATCATGGTCGGCACCGGCCGGGGGGCACAGCTGGGAACCTTGATCAAGAGCGGGCAGGCCCTGGAGACGGCCCGGAACATCCAGGCTGTGGTCCTGGACAAGACCGGGACCCTGACCCGGGGGCGGCCGGAACTGACGGATTTCATACTTCTGGAAGGGGCCGGGGTGGACCGCCGGGAGCTGGCGGCCATGATCGGAGCAGTGGAACAGGCCTCGGAGCATCCTGTAGCCCAGGCTGTAGTCCAGGGTCTGGAACAAGAGGCCGCGGATGCCTGGCCTCAGGCCGAGAACTTCGAAGCCGTGTCCGGCCGGGGAGTGCGGGCCAAGGTCAATGCACACACCCTGTGTCTGGGAAGCCGGACGTTTTTATCTGAACAAGGGGTTCAGGGTCTGGATGACCAATCGGTAAAAGACAGGATGGAGGATCTGTCCCAGGCCGGAAAGACCGTGGTCCTGGCCGGAGTGGACGGCCGGGTAGCGGCTCTTTTGGCCGTGGCCGACCGGCTCAAGGAGAACGCTCCGGACACGGTTCGGGATCTCAAGGCCATGGGCCTGAAGGTGATCATGCTCACCGGGGATACACAGCGAACGGCCCGGGTGATTGCGGATCAAGCAGGGATCGACGAGGTCATAGCCGGGGTCATGCCTGAAGGCAAGGCCAAGGAGATCGCAAAGCTCCAGGATCAGGGTTTGCAAGTGGCCATGGTCGGGGACGGCATCAACGACGCCCCGGCCCTGGCCCAGGCTGATCTTGGTCTGGCCATGGGCTCGGGCATCGATGTGGCCATTGAGAGCGGAGACATCGTGCTCATGGGCGAGGACCTGTCCGGGGTGAGTACGGCCATGGGCTTAAGCCGGGCCACGGTGCGGAACATCAAACAGAACCTGTTTTGGGCCTTTTTCTACAACTCTCTGGGCATTCCCATTGCCGCCGGTGTGTTGCATGTATTCGGCGGACCGACCTTAAATCCCATGATCGCGGCCGCAGCCATGGCCATGAGCTCGGTTTCCGTGGTCAGCAACGCTTTGCGGCTGCGGTTTTTTCAGCCCACAAAAATATGAACACCCAGGTCCAAAGGACCTGGGTGTTCATATTTTTGTTATTTTGTACTTATGACACATGGAAGCAGCCTCGACTGGCTTGCAGGGTCATACTCAAACCAAATAAGATTTTCCTTTTGCAGGCACATATCAGTTATCAACTGACCTACTCAAACTATGTCAATTACCTACGTTTTATCGACTGACCAAAAGAGATGTTTTGACTCCTATGGGCAAGAGATGTCCTGTGCCGGGAGTGGGCAGGACGGGGAGCTGGGGATCGGTCTCAGGGGTCCGACTCCTCGATTTGCAGAGCTTGCCCCGGAGATGGTCCAGGATGAATTGACCGGCTTGGTGTGGCCTCGAAAAGGGGTCAGCTTTGAGTTTGCCCTGCGCTGGGCGGAGGCCCTGGATCATGTCCGGGATCTGAATAGGGAAGAATTCCTGGGGTTTTGCGACTGGCGGTTGCCCAACAGGCGTGAGCTGCGCAGCTTGATCAGCCACGGACGCAGCCGTCCGGCCCTGCCCCGGGATCATCCTTTTACCCATGTGCAGCAGACCTGGTATTGGACGTCAACTTCTTCGGCCATGTATCCGGCCTATGCCTGGGCTGTGCACCTGGCCGGGGGGCGCATGTTTTGGAATCGCAAGGACCAGATCTCCATGGTCTGGCCGGTGCGGGGTGAAAGCACTGTTCTGCCCCAGACCGGGCAAAGGGGATGTTTTGATGCCCGAGGCAAGGCTGTTTTCTGTTCCGGAACCGGACAGGACGGAGAGCTGCAAAAGGGGGCGGCCTGGCCGCAGCCCCGATTTGAAAGGAAAGGGGACGATGTTCTGGATCTCCTGACCGGGCTGATCTGGCGTGAAATAATCAGCCACGAACCAGGTTTGGTAACCTGGCCGGAGGCCTTGCAGGTGGTCATGGATCTGAGGGAGGAGACCGGGACGGACTGGCATCTGCCCAACATCAACGAGCTGGAGTCCCTGGTGGATGCCTCGCAATCAAGCCCGGCCTTGCCAGAGGCACATCCCTTTTTGGGCAATCCAGAGGTATTATGGTCGTCCACCACCAGCGGATTTGAACCGGACTGGGCTTACGGTCTGTATCTGCACAAGGGTGCCGTAGGGGTAGGGCACAAGAGGACGGCTCGGTTTGGAGTCTGGGTGGCGGTGGCCAGAAGACAGAAGACAGAGGACAGAGGACAGAGATCAGAGAAGATGAAGAAATACTGGGATGCTGGGATGCTGGGATACTGGGATACTGGGATACTGGGATAAAGAGTTGCCGGGAAAAAGTATCTTCAGGCGAGAGGGAGAAGGGGGCAGTGACTGGTTAACTTGGAAACTGGGGGCAGAAGTAAGGAGTCGGGCATGGAAAATAAGATTACCCTGGGGATCAGCACCTGCCTGCTGGGAGAAAATGTAAGGTATGATGGGGGGCACAAGCTGGACCGGTTCATCCGGGACACTCTGGGCAGGTACGTAGAGTTCGTTCCGGTTTGTCCGGAGGTGGAGTGCGGAATGAGCATTCCCCGGGAGGCCCTGCGTCTGGTGGGAGATCCGGAAAGTCCCCGGCTGGTGACTCAGAAGACCGACCAGGACTTTACCGAGCAGATGCAGAGCTGGGGCCAAAAACGGCTGCAGGGCCTGGCCGGAAAAGAACTATGCGGGTACATCTTCAAGAGCCGTTCCCCGTCCAGCGGCATGGAGCGGATCAAGGTGTACCAGGAAAACGGCATGCCGGTGAACAAAGGAGTGGGCATTTGGGCCAGAATGTTCATGGACCGTTTTCCGGATCTGCCGGTGGAGGACGACGGACGGCTGCACGATCCTGTGCTGCGGGAGAACTTCATCACCCGCATCTTTGTCTTTCAGCGCTGGCGGGAACTGATGCGCACAAACAAGACTCTGGGCGGGCTGGTTGATTTTCACTCCCGGCACAAGCTGTTGGTCATGGCCCACCACGTACCCACCTACCGGGAGCTGGGAAAGCTGGTGGCTGCGGGCAAGCAACAGAATTTAGATGAGCTCTTGGATACCTATCTGCACAAGCTGCATTACGCCCTGAGACTGCAAACTACAACCAAAAAGAATGTCAATGTCCTGCATCATCTGATGGGGTACTTTAAAAGGGATCTGAGCGCAGACGAGAAGCAGGAGCTTTTGGAAATCATTGATAGATATAAGGCCGGCAATGTGCCGCTCATTGTTCCGATTACCTTAGTTAATCACTATGTGCGCAAATACGATCAGCCCTATCTGCACACCCAGTATTATTTAAACCCCCATCCTTTGGAGCTTAAGCTGCGCAATCACGTGTAGACAGAGTTATGCCGGGTCTTTTTTGGTTAAGAGATAGATTCCGTAGGTGGCCAGGAGGTTGGGCAGGAAGCGGACCTTGCGGCCGTACTCCTCGTGGTAGTAGGTGCTGATGGCTGTTTCTTTAAGGATTTCAAAACCAAAGACCGAACAGAAATGTCGGAAGTCCTTAATGGGCACCACCCGGATATTGGGGGTGTCGAACCAAGCGTAGGGCAGCTCCTTGGACATGGGGGCCCGGCCGCGGAAGAAAAAGAAGACCCGGTTCTTGTAGTGGCTGTAGTTGGGAAAACTGACCACCCCTTTGTGGCCCACACGGAGCATCTCGTGCAGGAGCAAGGCTGGCTTGTAGACCTGCTGCAGGGTTTGGCTGAGGATGACGTAGTCAAAGGTCCGGTCTTGATAGTCCCGGATCTCCTCGTGGATGTCCCCGTGGATGATGTTCACCCCGGAGATGATCCCCTGGCTGGCTTTTTCCGAATCCAACTCAATGCCGGTACCGGTCACCTTTTTTTGGTCCTGCAGGTATTTTAAAAGCTCTCCGGCTCCGCAGCCCAGGTCCAGGACCCGGCTGCGGGGGGAGATCCAGGAGGCGATGGTTTGCAGATCAAAACGCATATTTGGATCCTTTTCAGTCCCGCTGTTGGCGGGACTCTGGCAAATCTGAAATATTTTTTGTCCCAAAGCGGGCAAAAAAAGAAAATTTAGTTGGGATAAGGAAGTTGGCACTATGACGACCCGCCCCTGGCCCCGCCCTGCCCAGGGCGGGGAGCCTTAACTGACTGCTCATCCTGAAAATTCAAGGATTTTGGTCTACGTAAAATCTTGACGTCCAAGCCACCAATGTGCTGATAAGCTTGATCCTCTGGTTCCCCTCCCTGCTGCGGCTTTGCGCAGCTTTACAGGGAGGGGATAGGGGATGGTGCTATGATTCCAAAACCTTATCTATACATTTCTATCACCCCACGGTGTCAAGTGTGTGCTATGCTCAGCTTGCTAAAAAGGGGAGTTAAGAAAATCAAGCTAGTTGTATTGGATCTTTTAGCTGCCTCTGTCACAGGCAATAGCGCGGAGGTGTAACGTTTCGCAGTTCCTTATCCAAAAAGCCGGAGATGAGCTGGGACAAGGGAGGATTGGGAACCAGAAAGGAATCGTGCCCGTAATCGAACTCAATCTCGCAAAAACTGACGTGGAGGTTGTTCTTTTTCATAGCCTGGACCATGGTCCTTGATTGGGCCGTGGGATACAGCCAATCTGAGGAAAAGGAAACAACCAGAAAGTCGGACTTGGCTGCAGAAAAGGCCTGGGCCAGGGAACCGCGGCCATAATATTCGGCCAAATCGAAATAATCCGTGGCCTTGGTCAGGTAGAGCAGGGAGTTGGCGTCAAAGCGGTGCACAAACTTTTCCCCCTGGTATTGCAGATAGCTGCCCACCTGGAAGTCAGTGTCAAAGTTATAGGAAAAAGCTCCCCGGTCCTGGAGCCGACGGTCGAACTTTTTGCGCAGGGCCTCTTCGGACAGATAGGTAACGTGGCCGATCATCCTGGCCACAGCTTGTCCGTGCCCGGGCTGACCGCGGCCGTAATAGTCGCCCTGATTCCAGTTGGGATCCTTCATAATCGCCTGCCGGGATACTTCGTTAAAGGCGATGGCCATGGCCGAGTGACGGGTGGTGGTGGCTATGGGCACAGCAGATACCACTCGTTCCGGATAGCGCACCGCCCATTCCAGGACCTGCATGCCACCCATGGAGCCGCCGATGACGGCCAGCAACTTGGGGATGCCCAGGTGATCGATGAGCTTCTTTTGAGCCCGAACCATATCCCCTATGGTGACCATGGGAAAGCTCAAGGCATAGGGGCGACCGGTGTGGGGGTTCGTGGCCCCGGGACCTGTGGAGCCCATGCATCCACCCAGGACGTTGGAGCAGATGACAAAGTAGCGGTTGGTATCTATCCCTTTGCCCGGGCCGATCATAACTTCCCACCAGCCGGGGGTGTCGTTTCGGTCTACAGCATAGCCTGCGGCGTGGGCGTCTCCGGTCAAGGCGTGGAGAACCAAAACAGCATTGGTCCGATCCTTGTTCAGTTGGCCATACGTCTCATAGGCCAGGGTCAGGGGTCCAAGCCTGCGTCCGCATTCCAAATCCATCTCTCGGGGCGGATGGGCGAAGTGAAAGTATTGGCTGCTGACGGAACCGACGGTGGACTGCAAGGATGTTTTTTCCATAGTATTTTAAATGCTAACAAATAATAAAAAGATGGCCGGAACCATAAGAGAAAGACGTCCCCAGGGAGGACCCTGGAAAGAAGAGGGGGAGTATCTCTTACGCCCCTGGCTAAAATTTCAAGCTTTATCAATGATCAATCCGGCAAACATAAGTATAATAAAAAACTCCTTCTTATCATCCGGAGCTCCGCTCCAAGGCCTGGTCCAGGTCGGTTATAATGTCCTCGATGTGCTCCAGGCCGATGGACAAACGGATAAAGTCCGGAGACAGGCCCAGGGCGGCCTGCTCTTCTGGGCTGAGCTGGGAATGGGTTGTGGATCCGGGGTGGATGGCCAGGCTTTTGGCGTCCCCGATATTGGCCAGGTGGCTGATGAGCTGCAGATTACGGATGAATTCCCGGCCGGCCTCTAATCCGCCCTGGATGCCGAAACCCACCAGGGCCCCGAATCCAATGCTCAAATACCGGATGGCCTGATCGTGGGTGGGATGATCTGACAGACCAGGATAGAGGACCCAGTCCACGCGGGGATGGCTTTGGAGGTGCTCCGCCACGGCCAGGGCGTTGGCACAATGTCTTTCCATTCGCAGGGGCAGGGTCTCCAGACCCTGGAGGATGAGAAAGCTGTTCAAGGGGGATAGACAGGGTCCGAAATCGCGCAGGAGCAGGTTTCTGGCCCGGAGGATAAAGGCTTGTTCACCGCCCAGTTCGGCCCAGGTTTGGCCATGAACAGAGGAATCCGGCTCTGTGATCATGGGAAAGCGGCCGGATGACGACCAATGAAAACGGCCAGAATCAATAATGATCCCTCCCATGCTGGTGCCGTGTCCGGCGCAGAATTTGGTCAGGGAATGGACCACAATATCCGCCCCCCAATCCATGGGCCGACAGAGGAAAGGAGTGGCCGCGGTATTGTCCACAATCAAGGGGATGCCATGGGCATGGGCAATCGAGGCCAGGCCTTCAAGGTCAGGGACGTCCAGGCGGGGGTTGCCCAACGTCTCTACAAAAATGCACTTGGTGTTGCCGGTA
>CAZUER010000088.1:0-16983 GCA_964619345.1 uncultured Desulfohalobiaceae bacterium | reverse complement strand
TCTTTGAGTTTCTTCCTCGATCAAACTGGCCGTCTGCGGTCAGAGGCGGCGCTGAAACCTCGTATGAAACAAGAAGTTAGGTCATGCGGCACAGGCCTCTTGGCTTTCCGTGGGTTCTACCTTATAACCCATAGATTCCAGCACCTTCGTGTAGTGCAGAACCCGGCGTTTGTTGAAACGAGCCTCGTAGGCTTGGGACCCAGTATCGACATAGTCTTCTCCGTAACGGACCATGCGATATACAAGCTTGGCTAATTTACGGGCAGTTGAAAAAACAGCTACTGATGCTCCTTTGCGTCGGGCAATACGTCGATAGTGGGCTCCAAGGGCACAGTCCGAATTACGCAATGTTAAGGCAGCCATACGCAGAGCTCCGGCTACTTGCGAACATGTTGTCACTTTCTTTTTGCCACCACGGACATTTTTCCCAGCACTGATCGACAGGTTGGGCGCTAAATGGAGGTATGACACAAACTTCTTCTCATTTGGAAACTTCGAATAATCCAAACCAAGTTCACTTATGATAACTGCTGCTGTGTCAACTCCAATGCCGTCTATGCGGGTGAGATCAAAGCCAGAGAGCCGAAAGAGAGCTTGACGCATTGGCTCTTGACCACGCTTGACAATATTTTTGGCTTTGGACTGCGAACTCGGAGGAGGAGCACACAGCTCTTTGTTCTTTGCTGGTTGGAGAGTCTCTATATACTCCAGAATCTCTTGGTCATACTCATTAATGGTGGCGCAGAGATGATCATACATATTTAAAGCTTGGCGGAGATTGAAGAGGTGATCCTGACGCCAATTTCCGGTCAACTCTTCGACAATCTCGGCTTCTGACTTGCGACATCGATGATTGCGATGCCGGGCTAAGACGCTTGGGTCTCGCTCACCATCAATAATAGCTCGAATAATGGCCATGCCGGTGACACCGGTTATATCTGAAACAGCATGGTGGACACAGATATTCATCTGATCCAGACACTTTTGCATTCTCCTTATCCAGTCTGAGCGTTGTGAAACCATGGTATTTCGCTCCCGAAGGAGGGCACGCAAACGACACATATCATCAGAAGGCCGAAATGAGCCCTGAAGAAGACCACAGGCATGCAAGAGTTGAATCCACTGACAATCAAGCATGTCTGTCTTCCGTCCCGGAACATTGCTGATTTTGCGGGCATTGACCAAAACGACCTCGAATCCTTGACTTTCAAGGATCTCAAACAATGGGATCCAGTATACCCCAGTGCTTTCCATAGCGACTGTGGTGACCTCTTGCTCTTTGAGCCATTCAGCAAGACGATAGAGTTCCGTAGTCGTCGTCTTAAAGGTCTGTACGTTTGGTTGGTCGTCATCCAACGGGGGAGCAGCTACCCAATTCTGCCTTGAGCCAAGGTCAATTCCGGCTGCATGGGGTTGAATGGCTTTGAGTACCTGAGCTTTTTTGGGGCTTTTGCTCTTTTTTTTGCGCGCCATGTGCTTCCCTCTCCTATGATTAGAATGGTAATGAGAGCAGGAAAGACAGCCCGGGGTGGCCTATGTACGAATTCTCGTATGGGAGAGTGCAAAAAGCCTCATCAATGATCACGGGCAGCCCGGAGCCATGCTGAAAAAGGGGTATAAACACTCCATAGCTAAAGGGGCTTTGACTGCTGTCTATCCTGCTCCTGCTCATAGCGAGGGGCAAAGATTTGTGCAAGATAAAAGTTTCTTATTCGATCAAACTGGCTGCAATTTTCAGGCAACTTTAGCAAGTTAATGGGTCAGCGCAGCCAGAGGCGGCGCTGACACCTGAACACTTTGAGTCTAGTTTCATACAAGCAAGGTGGTAACTTATCAAATCAAAAACAATCATAACCCTTGTTCACTTTGCACTGCGAAAAGGAAAATAGAACATGCCTGAAAAAACGACTGTCCTGGGCATCTGCGGCAGCCCCAGAAAAAAAGCCACCCACCGGGCCGTGGAGTGGGCCTTGGAGCAATTTGCCTCTGAATACGGTGTGCAGACCGAATTTTTTGCCCTGCGGGGCAAGACCATCAATTTCTGCATCCACTGCGATGTGTGCGTGAAAAAAAAGCAGGGTTGCGTGCATCAGGACGATATGGAGGACCTTTATCCCCTGATGGAACAGACAGATATCTGGGTTCTGGGCAGTCCGGTCTACCACGGACATATCAGCGGGCAATTAAAAGCCGTTCTGGACCGGACCAGAGCCTTGCTGGCCAAGGACCGCCACGTGTTGCGGGACAAGCTGGGGCTGGGCATAGCCGTGGGCGGGGATCGAAACGGCGGGCAGGAGCAGGTCCTGCACACCGTGATCGATTTTTGCCTCATAAATGAAATGATCCCAGTCAGCGGCGGGGTGTTCGGTTCCAACCTGGGGGGAACAGTCTGGTCCCAGGACCAGGGTCGGGAAGGCACAGAAGCTGACAATGAAGGCCTCAAGAGCATTCGCAAGAGCATTGCCCGGGTCATGGACCTGCATCAGAAGTTAAGGACCCAATTATCTTCTGAACCCTAGCACTACAGCGACAGATTGTGATCCCAAAGCTTTGCCCCCGGACCACCAGGTGCCACCCTGGCTATTCCGGGATCGCCAGGCGCCTGCCTGGCTCTTTATGCCGGCTGCAGTTCTTGGAAGTAGGCCTGGGCAATGCACAATCCGGATACGGAAGCGGTAAAACTGGTAAGCTCGGGCACCGAAATACGGCTATTGAATTCTCCCAGGTGTGGTCCGGTGATCAGGGTCACGTCCTGGTCACCAGGCATGAGACTCTTCGCTTCTTCGGGGTCCAATGCTTTGGTCTCAAGAAGGGCGCGAAAGGACTTGGGGTCATAGCCTAGCTGGTCTTGGGTCCGAAGGACCTCGGTCATATGCCGATCCACACCCAGGGCTTCGATGAGCTGATCAACGCAGGTTTCATATCTTATCTTGTCAGAATCCAGTGCCTTGCCCTGAAACCCGGATGAAAATTCGCGGACCACAGACTTCAAAAAGTGGACAAAGAGGGAGCGGTCGAACAAATGTCTGGCATCCACCGGCTCTCCCTGGCTGGTAAGGCCCATGAGCTGGGGATCCTTGAGCCGGAACCAACCGCCGATAGCCAGAACGAGGCTCATTATCTGGGTCCCCAGTTCCCGAAAGAGATGCCGGGGGTATCCGGACCACGGTTCGAGGTGCTCGAAGTCTCGCAGACCGGAAAGACCGAAGTTGGGATACATGCAGGATGCAAACCAGCGGTCTAGACGGCCTCCCCGGGTCCAGATATACAGACCCTGATCATCCCGGCGCCTGGATTGGGCCCGATTATGAAACAAGGGTACAGGGGCCTTGTGCATCAAACCATGTCTACTCAAACTGCCTAGACCGAAAGAGGCCTGAGCCAGAACCTGGTGAAAGTCCACGTTGGAAAGTTTGCAGCCTGGGTTAGGATCCAGGGCATACGAGAAGTATTCCGGACGGGTTTGATAGGGCAGCCACACTGTTTGCGGAGGCGGCCAGGGTGTTGATGGCAGGCTGTGGAAGGCTTGCAGATTGACTCGGCAAGGCTTGCTCAAAGGTGTGGGAATATGCTGGCCGGGAAGCAGGTCAGGATTTTGGGACAGATACTCCATCCACCAAGCCTCATGGGCCAAGCTGATAAGCTGCTCCTTGTTTGCAGCTCCCTTCACAGCCAGAACTTGATCTGGAAGCTCCTGATCGAAAAACAATAGACTGCGACCAGCTGAAGTGCACTGGGGATTTTTGAGTCCAGCCCGGTCCAAAAGGGTGGATAGGTCCACAGGCTGAGCCGAGTCCAGATCTGAAATGCATGGCTGGGGCGACTCGATGGCTAGGGGGAGGCTTCCAAGGGCCTGAGCTGCGGCCAGACCCGCAGGGCTGGCCGCTCGGCCGGTGAAGTTGTCCAGAATGTGCCAGGCCCGCGCGCAAAGCTCTGATCTCCGGTTATGACTGATACATCGGCTTAAAGCTATGGCCGCTTCCTGGTACAGGAAATGGGCGCAGGTTTGTTCACTATGGGTGGAGTCGGCTAAGATATTGCTCAGGATCTCGATATCTTGGAAAGAAGCCAAATCGGGCCGCTCAGCTATCTTTTGAGCGCAGGAGCGGACAGCCATGTATTGAGCGGTAAATGATGGGGGCATTGGGGAGTAGTATTCAGGTTTCAGTCTCGCCTCTGGCGGGCTAATTATCTGTTATCAGCAAGAAGTCTCCAGTTTGATCCAGTAAGAAACAGGCGAGTGGGTAGTAGGGGGGAATAATCACTGGAGGTTGATTGTCATTATGACCACCCGCCCCTGACCCCGCCCTGACCAGGGCGGGGAATTTGAGGAAGAGACCCTCCCCTAACCCCTCCCTCCCGCCTGGAAGACAGGCGGCAGGGAGGGGAATTAAGAGGGGGAAATGAGGCTTCACTTGTTGCTCCGGCCCTCTTCTCTGGTTCCCCTCCCTGCTGCCGCTTTGGGCAGGAGGGAGGGGTTAGGGGAGGGTCTCTTTTCTGCTACCGCTTGGGGCAGATTTCCAAGGAGAGGTTAGTGCCTTATGTCTGAAAGCCTGTCAGAAAAAACAAGAAAGTTACTCTTCGTTTCCAGGGGACGTCTTCCTCTTGTGCCCCCAGCCATCTTCTGGTGCACAGATGCTCGCAAGGCTCGCTATGTGTGAGCCAGTCGCGCGGCTGCGCGTGACTGGCGGTCCCAGAGGCCAAGTCGAGGTTCATCGCCAAGTCTTGTTTCATACGAGTTCCGCCGTTGGCGGGACCTTCGGCAAATCTGAACCCTAACCAGACGCAGCCACCCGGTCCTTGACCTGCCGGGCCAGGCGCTGTCCGAGGGCAAAGAGTTCCTGGGCCTGGTCGTGGGTGGGGACGTGTTTTACGGCCACTGCTTCCTCTGGTAACTCCATGCCCATGTCCTCAAGCCACTGAGAGATCTTTTTCGGGGATTCCCCGCTCCAGCCGTAAGAACCGAAAGCAAAGCCGATTTTATTTTGGGGCTTTAATCCCTGCATATAGGTGAGCATATCGGCGATCAACGGCAGAACCCCGTTGTTGTGGGTGGGTGACCCGATCAATACGGCACCTGCATCCCAGAGTTCGCCCATAACGTCGGAGTGATGCCAGCTCTTCATGGCAAACACCCGCACGTCAATGTCTTCAGCACTTAATCCGGCGGCCAGGGATTCGGCCATAGCCGCAGTGGATTTCCACATGGTGTCGTAGACAATGACTGCCTTTGGTTTGGGTTTTTGGGCGGCAAACTCTTGATAGGCGGTCAAGGCGTTGGTCACGTTGTTTTGTAAAACCAACCCATGATCCGGAGCGATCATGTCGATTTCCCACCCCAAATCCTGAATGGCCTGAACAGCTTTGGGTACCTGCCCGGAAAAGGGGAGGATGATATTGGCATAGTAATGGGCCATGAAGGATTTGAGCTCGGACCATTCGATCCAGTCGTCGAAACGTTGACTGGAAGCGATGTTTTGGCCGAAGGCGTCCTGAGAAATGAGCAGGTTGTCTTCCATAACAAAAGAAACCATGCTGTCTGGCCAGTGCAGCATGCGGGTTTCCAAAAACTGCACATTGCGCTTGCCTAAAGAAACGATCTCTTTGTTTTGAACTGCGTGAACCGGCCAGTTCTGGTAGTGAAAACGACCTTGTAAAAATTGTTGGCCCATTTTGGAGGTGAAGATGACCTCAGGCTCAATCCTGTCCACGATAGCAGACAGGCAGCCACTGTGATCGGGTTCACAGTGATTGACCACGATCTGATCGATCTTTTCCGGGTCAATGATCTGAGAGATTTGGCACAGAAGCTCATGCGTGAATCTGGAGTCAACAGTATCGAATAAAGTGATTTTGTCGTCCAAAATGAGATAGGCATTGTATGTCGTTCCTCGGGAGGCTCTGGAATATCCATGGAAGTCCCGCAAATTCCAGTCAACGGCCCCTACCCAGTAAATTCCGGGCTTTATTTCAACCGGATTCATGCCTGCGATCCTCCTTGTTCACTTATGGAAACAAAAGAGGCGGAAGGATCTTCTTCCGCCGAGCACTCAGGGCATATACCGTACAAAAAGACCGTACATCCCAGGACAGTAAAATCTGTTTGCACCTTTTGGCATATTCTGGATGTGTCTGGTCCGTGAAAGATGTCCGCCACCCGGCCGCATTGGAGGCAAGTGATATGCATGTGCGATTCCGGATTGCCATCAAAGCGCATCTGACTGTTGCCAACCTGGAGTTTCTGAATGATTCCCTCTGATGAAAGGAGATCCAGATTGCGATAGATGGTCCCCAGGCTCACTTTGGGTAATCGTTTGCGAACCATTTCGTAAAGTTCATCCGCAGTGGGATGGGTGTCCACCTTGCGTAATTCTTCAAGAATTACTCTACGTTGTGGTGTTACTCGAAGATTTTTTGAGGGGTTCACAGTATTGCTCCTGACTAATATTAAGAATGAGTCTTATTTATATATAGGCAAAACATCCTCACCCTGTCAAGGCTAGGGTTGCAGGATTTCAGGGCTTTCGGTTTTTCTTATCATTATCAACAATTTCGGTGCATTTGCTCTGTATCTAAATCACAGCATGCTGTGGTCAGTGTTCGGTGTTCAGTGTAAACAGTTGAGATGACATAACATTAAGTGAGTTACTTGTCTGATTTCTGAACAAGGATATCTGAACTAAGGACATTTGCCCGATCATTATCGTATCCGCATGAACCGGTCCTCTAAAAGCTGAACACTGAACACTTAACACTGAACACTCCAGACACCTTATACCTGAGAACAAGATCATCTTGGCAGGGTTTCGATAGTCACTCTACACGCCTTCCTGGGCTTGCAGGCGGGCCAGTTTTTCCTGATCGTCTTTAAATAGCTTATAATTCACAGAGTCAACCAAAGCCTGCCAGCTGGCCTCGATAATATTAAAGGATACCCCCATGGTCATCCACCGGGATTTGTGGTCGCCCGATTCGATAAGCACACGGACCCGAGAAGCTGTGCCCGGGGCATCGTTGAGGTTGGGAGACAGGACCCGAACCTTGAAGTCCAAGAGACTCATTTCCTTGAGCTTGGGATAGAACTTCTCCAGTCCCTTGCGCAAGGCATTGTCCAGGGCGTTGACCGGTCCTCGTCCGGTGGCCGCAGTATGTTCAACCTCCCCCCCTACCTGGATCATGACCGTGGCCTCGGAAAATGGTTCCCCGTTTTCCTGGTTCTTTGCGTCCATAACTCGAAAGCCGAGGAGAGAATAGTACCTCCTGGCCCGGCCTAAGGTTTTGTTCAAGAGCAATTCAAAGGAGGCTTCAGCCACGCTGAACTCAAAGCCCCTGCTCTCCAGGGTCTTTATTTTATTTAAGAGCTCCAGAACAAAAGGGTCATCCTTTTCCAAAGGGATTCCGTACTGCTTGGCTTTGAACAGGATGTTGCTCTGTCCGGCCAGGTCGGAGAGCAGGACACGCTGCTTGTTGCCCACCGCCTCCGGAGGAATATGTTCATAGGTCTTCGGGTTGCGGCGGATGGCGCTGACATGGACGCCCCCTTTGTGGGCAAAGGCGGCTCGGCCCACAAAGGGCTGGCGGACAAAAGGCCGGATATTAGCTACTTCGGATATGTAATGGGCGATGGGGGTCAAACGGCTCAAATTTCCCTGGGGCAGGGCAGTAAGGCCCATTTTGAGCTCCAGGCTGGGCAGAATAGAGCAGAGATTGGCATTGCCGCAGCGTTCACCAACTCCGTTTATGGTTCCTTGCACATGGGTAGCCCCGGCTCGGACCGCTTCTAAGGAATTGGCCACAGCCAACTCGGAATCGTTATGGGCATGGATGCCTAAAGTCGATTCCGGGAGTTCATGAGCCACCCGGTTTACAATTTCCCGGATTTCTGTGGTCATTGATCCGCCGTTGGTGTCGCATAGAACCAGGGCATCCGCACCAGCCAGTTGGGCTTGGCGGAGACAGCTCAAGGCATAGTCCGGATCGGCCTTGAATCCGTCGAAAAAATGCTCAGCGTCGAAAAAAAGATGGCGGACATGGGGACGGAGGTAGGCCAGAGAGTCGTGAATGAGTTCCAAATTCCGTTCCAATGTGGTGCGCAAGGCTTCCTGGACATGAATGGTCCATGTCTTTCCAAATAAGGTCATGGCCGGAGTGGCCGCCCGGAACAGAACCTGGAACTGTTGGTCCGTCTCCGGGGTAGCTTTGGGATTGTGGGTACTGCCAAAGGCGGTCACTGTTGTGTGTTTGAGATTGTAATGTTTAATTTCCTGAAAATAAAGTTCATCCGTGGGATTGGAGCTTGGCCAACCACCCTCCACAAAGTCCATCCCCAGTTCGTCCAGCTTTTGAGTTACCCGGATCTTGTCCTCGGTGGAAAAATGAACGTCTTCAGCCTGGGTCCCGTCCCGGAGGGTAGTGTCATAGACGGTGATTTTGGTGCTCATAATTTATCTTAATTGATTTGTTCAAGAAGTTTAACGGTATATCCGAATTGATCAATCCGGCAAATTTCACTTTTTTTTGCCCGCTTTGGGGCAAAAAATATGTCAGATTTGCCGGAGGCAAAGCTGACCTCTGTTCTTACGATGCCGCATCCGCCGGTTCCTGATCCAGGCCAAAGGCCTCATGCAGGGTGCGCACGGCCAGCTCGGTGTACTTTTCCTCAATCAAGCAGGAGATCTTAATTTCGGAAGTACTGATGATAATGATATTAATGTCTTCGGATTGCAGGGCCTTAAAGGCAATGGCCGCCACCCCGGAGTGGTTGCGCATACCTACCCCGATGACCGAGACCTTGCTGACCTGAGTATCCGGAAGAACGGCCCGAGCCCCGAGGTTTTTCTGCAGCCGGTTAATGACTTGCATGGTCCGGTCCAGATCTCCGCGGGGAACGGTGAAAGTGATGTCTGTTCGCCCTTCCCGGCTGGGATTCTGCACGATCATATCCACCACAATGTTGGCCGAGGCCAAGGGTTCAAAAACAGAGGCCGCGACCCCTGGTTCATCATACACATCCACCAGGGTGACCCGGGCCTGATCCTTGTCATAGGCGATACCGGAAACCAAAACAGCTTCCATATCTTCATCCTCCTGCACCAGCAGTGTCCCGGCTTCAGCGGAAAACGTGGAGCGGACGTGCACCGGGACGTTGTATTTTTTAGCAAATTCCACGGAACGGATCTGCAAGACTTTGGCCCCCATGCTAGACATTTCCAGCATCTCGTCATATGCGATTTTGGGCAATTTTCTGGCTTGGGGGCAGATATTGGGATCCGTGGTGTATACCCCGTTGACATCAGTATAGATCTCGCAGACTTCAGCTTGCAGGGCTGCGGCCAAAGCCACGGCGCTGGTATCCGAGCCGCCCCGGCCCAGGGTGGTTAAGTAGTTGTTGCAGTCACATCCCTGGAAACCGGCCACAACCAAGACATTGAAGCGTTGCAGAAGATCGTGCAGATTTTCAGCATCTATGTCCAGGATTCTGGCCCGGCCGTAACTTGGGTCGGTGTGGATCGGTATCTGGAAACCGAGCAGGGATCTGGCCTTGATGCCGTTTTTTTGCAGCAGCATGGCGAACAGGGATACCGAAAGCTGTTCTCCGGTGGTCAGCAAGACGTCCAGTTCGCAAGGATTGGGATTGTCAGACCATTCCCTGGCCATTTTCAGGAGCCGGTCAGTCTCGCCGGCCATAGCCGACAGAACGACAACCACTTTATAGCCCTGATCCAGTTTGCGTTGCACTTTGGCCTGCACCTGCTGCATGCACTGCAGATCGGCCACCGATGTTCCTCCGAATTTTTGCACAACGACCTTCATGACGAATTTTTGCTCCTATTCAATTTTGGCCCGCCAAAACTAAATAATTTGAATTTTGCAGCCATTTTTGGGCCAGGTCCCCGTGAGCGGCAAAATGAACCTTTCGAGTCATCTCTGTTATCTCTATCAGCACACGAATAAACTGGGCTGGCAAGATCTGGGGGGGCAAAAACTCCGCCCATTCGACAATGAGGGCCGCATCGTCTGCATCAAGATATTCGACAAGCGAATCGTCCATCCCGATTTGACCCAGGCGATAGAGATCCATGTGCACCACTTCTGGGTGGGTGGGATACACATTGACCAGGTTGAAGCTGGGACTACTCACTTCGGCTTTTTCTCCGCCTGGAAGGTTGGTCACAATATACCGGATGAGGGTAGTTTTTCCCGCCCCCAAAGGGCCGCTGATCAAAAGCGGACAAATACCCTGGAAGGCCAAGGCCTGGGCCAAGAGGCGACCGAGCCGGGCTGTATCTTCAAGATGCGCGAGTTGTACGTGCATAACTGAGTGTTTGAACACAAAAGTGAGCAGCGCTCATTAGTTATCGCTCACACGCATTGCATGGGAGTATATATTGACGGCTGCAGAGGTAGTCTGCCGTGGACGGCAAAACCAGGCCCCAAGAATACGCCTTGTTTGATATGAGTGCCAAGATCCTATTTGATCAATGTCTTCAGTACGTCTTCTTTACCAACCACCCCCACCAGCTTACCGTCTTGGACCACTGGAATGGTGTGAAAGTTCTTTTTGACCATCAGATCGGCTACATCCTCAAGCTCTGTATCGGGTGATACTGCGGTTGGATTTGGGGTCATGGCTTGATCCACAGTGGTGGCGGCCATTTTTTGCACCTCTTTTTCCAAATGGCTCATGGATGTCAAAGGGATGAGGCCGTCTAAAAGGGTGAACACCGTAGGCACGGGAAGCTTTTTTTGTTGCACGATGAGATCGCTTTGGCAGATAATGCCCACCAGGTTGTTATCCTGGTCCACCACAGGCAGTCCATTGATATGATTCCCCAGAAGCTGGCTGGCGGCTTGGGATATCTTTGTATCGGGCTGGACTGTAATAACATCAGTGCTCATTATGTCAGAGATCTTCATGGGGTGGCCGTCCTCGTTGGGGTATAAACTATCCTTCTTAGCTTGGTTTGCAAAAATGTTCAAGAACCAGGGGCAGGGTGTGGGCGATATCCTGGGCCAAGTGTCCCCGGTAGGGGTACTCGGTCTGTAATATCCGGCCGGTGGAAGCATGCCAGAACACTCCGGCACAGGCGGCAGCAAATGTCCCTAAGCCCTGAGACAAAAGGGTGCCGATGATCCCGGAAAGGACGTCACCAGAGCCGCCAATAGCAAGATGGGACCAAGCTTCAGGGCACAACCGCAGGCTCTCCCCTGGAGCTGCGACCATGGACCCGGCTCCTTTGAGGACCAAAGTGCATTGGAGCTTTTCTGCCCAGGTTCTGGTCATGTCCATACGCTGAGCTTGGATGTCATCTATTGATGTCTGGCAGATCCTGGCCATTTCCCCTGGATGAGGGGTGAGAACACTGGACAAGGGCAGATTTTGCAGGCTTTGTTTGTCGTGGGCTAAAGCAAAAAGGGCGTCTGCATCAAAAACCGTTGGTGGGTGAGAGCTTTGAATATAGGCACGTAAAAAGTCTCTGGCTCCCTCTGTACGCCCCAATCCGGGGCCTAAAACCACGGCGTCAAATGACTGCAGGTCGGCCAGATCGGCCATACAACCTTCCGTCCATTGCGATCCCGGACCCAGTGGTTTGGTCATAATATCAGGCCAGCTTTGCTTGACTTCGGAAATCAGGCCCCGGGGACAGCCTGCTGTAACCAGCCCGGCCCCGGCCCGCAAAGCCCCGAGGGCGGCCAGGGTTGGAGCCCCGGTGAGTCCGGATGAACCTCCCAAGATGAGGACATGGCCATGGCTGCCTTTATGAGCCATATGAGAGGAAACGGGGAGGAGGGAAAAAACGTCTGCATTTAACTCGTAGCAGCTTGGAGGATTATCATCCTGAACACGGCTGGGAAGGCCGATGCCTTGGACATGCAAACGGCCGCAAAACTCTTTGGCTTCCGGCATGCGCAGTCCGACCTTGGCTGCGGCGAAGGTGACGGTAATGTCCGCCTGGACCGCCATGGGGCTGGGTTGTCCGGTATATCCGTTGATTCCGGAAGGAATATCAATGGCCAGGACAAAAGCTTTTTGACCCCAGCGATTTATTAAGGATATCCAGTTTTGGTAGTCTTGGCGCAACTGCCCTGTGAACCCTGTCCCCAGCAAACCGTCCACGATGATGTCTGGGGGGGGAAGGTCGTCTAAGTTGAAGTCACGCAAGGCGGACATGGCCACTCCGGCTTTGTCGGCCAGGGCCAGGTGGAAGGCAGTGTCTCCGGTGTAAGACTCCAGTTCCCTGGTATGCAAAACAAGGCAGGTGGCATATTGGTCAACAAGATGCCTGGCTAAGGCAAAAGCGTCCCCTCCGTTGTTCCCGGAACCGGCGAACAAGACCACCCTTTTTCCGGACAAAGGGCCAATTTCTTTGCGCAGGACATGCAACAACTCGCGACTGGCGTTTTCCATAAGCATCGTTCCGGGTATCCCGAATTGCTCAATGCTCAATCGGTCCCAGTGAGCCATTTCTTCCGGAGTGGGCAAAGGGAGATACATGGTCTGTCCTCGTTGTAATGAATGAGTCGTAACTGTTTGTTTTTGCTCATTTCTCGTATGAAACTAGACTCAAAGTGTTCAGGTGTCAGGAAAATCAAGGGAGTATGAGAAAACCTTCTATTCTTAATTGAAACCAGAAACCTGACACCTGAAGCCTCTGGTAAAACCGTCAAATCAGATTCTACGTTTCATCCTCGATCAAACTGGGCGTCTGCGGCCAGAGGCGGCGCTGACTTCTGATCTCTGAGTTCTAGCGATTGCAAAAATCTTGTGTGCACTCGCATCAGTTTACCCAGTTTGATGCTTCGACACTTGCAGTGGAATTCTCTAGAAATTAAGAAAGAATTTTCTAAATGTCTTTTGTCTTCACATATTTCACAAGTACAGAGAATCCACATTCTTTGTCGAGGAGCCCCTAGTTTCAAGGATAACTACAGCGCAGGCTGTATTCCTGGAGTGTGAGAGGCTCAAATGCCAAAATTCGGCACTTAACTCTTGGGCCTTTTGGGCCGCTGGACCGAACAGGAGAAGTCGAGGTTGCCCCAGGTTGAGCTTCTGCACGGCCACACTGTGCAGGGTGATTCCGTACCTGAACCCGGTTCCCAGGGCCTTCACCGCAGCTTCTTTGGCCGCAAATCTGGATGCCAGGTAGGCCACAGGAGCAGATGGCATGGCCTGGTGCTCGGTCGGGGTGAGTATGCGGGAAGCAAACCGATTCCCGTATCGTTTCCAAATCTTTTCGATGCGGTCCAGCTCGACCACATCCACACCCAGGCCGACAATCATGACAGTTATTGTCCTTTTTGAGACCAAATATGTCAGTTTAGCAAAAGGTGCGGATAATTTCCAGCATATCCCGAACTGCACGCTCCATGCCCACCAGAGAGGCCCGGGCAACTATACTGTGCCCAATGGAGAACTCCGAAATTCCAGGTAGATGGGCAAAGGCATGGATGTTTGCGTAGGTCAGTCCATGACCCAAATTCACTTTGAGACCCAAATTGTGGGCCTGGGCCAATCCTTCTTTGATCCGGTCCAGCTCCTGATTCCGTTTGGCTCTGGAGTCGGCTTCGGCAAAATGCCCGGTATGGATTTCGATGTATTCGGTTCCAATATCGGCTGCAGCCTGGATCTGGTCGTGGTCGGCATCTATGAATAAACTGGAGGTGATATCAGCGGCATGTATGGGCTGGAGGTATTCTTGAAGTTCTTTTTCGCGTCCCAGAAGATTCAAACCGCCCTCTGTAGTCAGTTCTTGGCGTTTCTCCGGGACCAGACAGACAATAAAAGGTTTGGTTTTCAGGGCGATATCTTGCATTTCCTGGGTGGCGGCCATCTCCAGATGCATCTTGGTGCCCAGAGTTTGATTCAATAACTCCACATCCCGGTCCTGAATGTGGCGGCGATCTTCCCGCAAATGAATGATGATGCCGTGGGCTCCGCCCAGTTCAGCAAAAAGAGCGGCATGGACAGGGTCAGGCTCATGGGCCAATCTGGCTTGACGAATAGTGGCGATGTGGTCAACATTGACAATAAGATCTGGCATTGTTTTCTCCTTCAAATATGTCTATCCTGTTCAAGAGATTTGTAAAAGATTATGCATGTGGGTTGTCAAGGTCTCAACTTGTCCTACAGAGTATTGTTTTTGTTTTTCAAGAGTCAAGGTCAGCCTTGCCTCCGGCAAATCTGAAATATTTTTTTGGGCCAAAGCGCCCAAAAAATGAATTTGCCGGGTTGATCAATTATGAAACTTACGGATCAGCAGGTAGTAAGGGCGAATAATCATTCGCCCTTCTTGAAAGAGCCAGGCAGACGCCTGGCGATCCCAGAATGGCCAGGGTGGCACCTGGCGGTCCGGGGGGCAAAGCTTTGGGATCACAATCTGTCGCTGTAGAGCTAGTTTCATACGAGCCTTGCCGGATTGATCGAATATGAATCTGCCGCATTGGGTTTGGGGCGAATGATCATCACTGAATAAACAACCCCGCTCCTCTTGATTCCCCTCCTTAGCAAGGAGGGGCAGGGGTGGTTGGAATTATGATTCTGAATCATTCAAGATTACTGGGTGATTCCAGGAGACAGGCTATGACGGATGCACAAGAAGTCACTGGGCAGGTTGATCGGCTGGAAGAAATAATGATGCAAGTGGCCTATGAGCATACCAAGACGGAAATGGCCCTGCGGGACTTAAAACGAGAGATGAGCAACTTCAAGAGGGAGATGCAGGATTTTAAGGATGAGATGCGCGATTTCAAAGATGAGATGCGTGTTTTCAAGGATGGGATGAATGACTTCAAAGATGAGATGAGGGCATTCAAGGATGGAGTGAATGACTTTAAGGATGAAATGAAGATATTTGAGGATGGAGGGTACGATTTCAAAGCGGAAATGCAGGCATCCAAAAAAGAAAATGACCGACGTTGGTTCGAACTAGTCAATAAGATGGGCACATTGGTGGAGGATATTGTGGCTCCAAGCCTGCCCCGGATCGTGCGCGAGGATTTCGGATGTTCGGAAATTGACGACATCATGCTTCGACACCGAGTTCGGAACAAGACCAATCCCACCCAGGTCCGGGAGTTTGATGCTCTTGTCGTGGTTAGGGATATGGTATTTATCAATGAGACCAAATCCAAGCCTGACGCTGAAAAGGTTTATAATTTTATTCAGGTCCTGCACACGATGCATGAATTTTTTCCGGAATACCGGGATAAGAAGATCATACCTCTTTTTTCCTCCCTATACATCCCAGATGATATCTTAAATCTGCTGACCAGGAATAAGATATTCGCCTTAGCCATGGGCGAGGATACAATGCAGGTCTTGAACCTGGAGATGTGGGGATGAAAAAACTACCCATCGGCATTCAGACCTATGAACGGTTGATAACCGAAGGGTATTATTATGTGGATAAGACCCCATTCATAGCCTCTCTGGCTGATGCTGGAGTCTACTATTTTTTGTCCCGCCCCCGCAGGTTCGGCAAAAGTCTTTTGGTAAGTACAATAAGGTCTGCCTACGAGGCCAAAAAGGAGCTCTTTGCCGGAACATATCTTTATGAACATTGGGATTGGAGTACGTCCAATCCAGTGGTCCATTTCAGCTTTGGATCCGGGGTGATTCGAAACCTGCAGGAACTTTATATCAGGTTTGATGCCATTTTACGCCGTATTGCAGCTGCGCACGATGTGCAGTTGGAGGAAAAGGATCTTCGTGAAAGATTCATTGAATTGATATTTACTTTATACAAGGTGCACAAGCGTAAAGTGGTTGTCTTAATAGATGAATATGACAAACCTATCCTGGACAATATCCATAATACGCAAACAGCAATAGGGATCAGGGAAGAACTGAAAAACTATTATTCAGTGTTAAAAGACAGTGATCCCTATCTGGAGTTTGTGTTTATTACCGGGGTGAGTAAGTTCAGCAAGGTGAGCTTATTCAGTGGGTTGAATAATCTCAATGACATTACTCTGGAAGGACCCTACTCAGCAATTTGTGGATACACGCAGCAGGAATTGGAGGATGTCTTTAAGGAGCGATTGAGGGGCGTAGATATGCCCAGGGTGCGCAGGTGGTATAATGGGTACAACTGGCTGGGTGATGATGTATATAATCCGTTTGATATATTGCTTTATTTGAACTCAGGCCAATTTGCCAATTACTGGTTTGAAACTGCCACCCCCACTTTTTTAGTCAAACTTTTGGAGCAAAAACAGTATCATATACCGGCATTGGAACATTTAAGAGTGAGTGAAAAAATTCTTGGCAGTTTTGAAGTGGACCGCCTGGAAGTGGAAACCCTCTTATTTCAGACTGGATACTTGACCATTAAGACAGTACGGCAGATGGCCGGAATGCGCAGATTTGAGCTTGGTTATCCCAATCAGGAAGTGAAGCAGAGCCTGACCGATTATATCCTGACCTATCTGACTGACCTGACTGTGGAGGCTGAAGAGAATAAGATTGCCGTCTATGAAGCCTTGGAGGCCAACGACTTGGATGGACTGGGCAGGGCCATGCATGCTTTTTTTGCTTCCATACCTCATCAGTGGTATACGAAGAATGAAATAGCCAAATACGAAGGCTATTATGCATCCATCGTCTATTGCTACTTTGCTGCCCTTGGGGTGGACGTCTCCCCGGAAGAGCCCACAAACAAAGGCCGTATTGATCTGGTTGTTCGATTCGAAAGCCGAATCTATATCATTGAATTCAAGGTCCTGGAGTTGACAGAACCAGGTCGGGCCTTGGAGCAGATCAAGGAAAAGGGCTACGCCCAAAAATATTCTGGTCAGGAAACGTACCTGATCGGGGCTGAATTCAGCAAGGACACCAAGAATATTGAGCGTTTTGAATGGGAGAGAGGAGAGGAATGATGCGAGCGCAAAAGGGCTCTTGCACCCGCATCTTTCTATTGAGGCATTCATTATGCAGGGAATAAAAAAAGCTACTCAATCCCAAGGCCTGACCCTTATTGAAGT